>JAUYBG010000013.1 GCA_030693205.1 bacterium | reverse complement strand
TTATTGATTATCTTTTATGGTATAATACCGAAAGACCGCATTGTGCTTTTCAAAACAAATTATCGCCGGTGCAATATCTCCTATCCTTGCCAAGAAATTTAAAAATTAACGAGGAGTGCAAAAAAGGGTGGACTTATACATCCATTTTACAAATTTTAAAAAGAGTGTATCATAAAGATGTTGATAATGTATTTAAAAAAAGCGCTGGTATATATGGCTTATTTTTTGTTTTAAAACAACAATAAGTCAAAAAGCGCTTATTTTGATGTCTAACGCACGTTTTTATGGTAGATTCGCAACTGCAAGAAATAAAAGACCGTCTGGATATTGTCGAGGTGCTTTCCGGCTATCTCAGGCTAAGCAAGGCAGGAAGAAATTTCAAAGCGCCTTGCCCTTTTCATAATGAAAAAACCCCTTCTTTCGTGATCAGTCCGGAGCGCCAGATCTGGCATTGCTTCGGTTGCGGGCAGGGCGGGGATATTTTTACTTTTGTGATGAAAATGGAAGGGATGGAATTTCCGGAAGCGCTCCGTCACCTGGCGGAAAAAGCGGGCGTGGAGCTGAAGAGAATAAATTATGAGGCGGCCGGCGCCAAGACAAAAATTCTGGAAGTGAATCGCGTGGCCAAGAATTTTTACCGGGAACAATTGGCAAGAACCGAAGCAGGATTGGCGGCTAAAAAATATTTATTGGGACGGGGCTTGACCGAAGAATCGATCAATAATTTTGAAATAGGCTATGCACCGGACGCGTGGAGCGATACGGAAAATTTTCTTGTTGCCAGGGGTTTTACCAAAAAAGAGATCTTTTCCGCGGGCATTACGGTGGCGCGTGACAGAGGTTCAAGTTTTTCTTCCGGAGGGAATAGCGAAAATTTTTATGATCGTTTCCGGGGTCGGATCATGTTCCCGATCCTGGATATTACCGGCCGCACCGTGGGTTTTGGCGGAAGGTCTTTTACCAGGAAAGACGGGCAAGAAGCCAAATACATCAATTCTCCGGAAAGTTTGACCTACAGCAAAAGCCGGATCTTGTATGGTATGAATTTTGCCAGGGAGCGGATTCGGAAGACCAATAATTGCATTTTGGTGGAAGGATATATGGATGTTATCGGTTCGCATCAGATGGGAGTGACGAACGCCGTCGCTTCTTCCGGCACCGCTTTGACCAGCGAGCAATTAAAACTCATCAAGCGATACGCGTCGCGCCTTATCTTATCTTTTGACGGCGATGATGCCGGGCAGGAGGCGACCAGGCGCAGCATTGATCTTGCGGTTGGCGCGGGGTTTGGCGTGAAGATAGTTGTCTTGCCGGCTGAAAAAGATCCTTCTGATTTTGTCGATAATCCCGACGGATGGAAAAAATTGGTAAAAGAAGCGATTGATATCAATGATTTTTATTTTAAAAACTCTTTCAGCAAAAATAACGCGAATACCCTGGAAGGCAAAAAAGCGATAGCGGATGAACTGCTAGGAGAGATCGCGAAGATCCCTTCCTCGATCGAGCAGGCTCATTGGGTGGGAATTTTGAGCGACAAGATAGATATTGATGAAAAAGTATTGCTTGAAGAATTGAAAAAAATCAGGCTGGGAAATAAAAGCGCGCCAAGCGCGAGCGGGAGAGCCGCCGGATCGGGATTTTTGGTTAAAAACTCCGAGGAACTGGAAGGTTATCTTTTGGCGCTTATGATCCTGCCGCCCGATATTGCCGGCCAGATAAAAAAGATCAAGGAATATGGATTTGTTTTTAACAATTCCGATTGGCGAAAAATATACGAGACAGCCGCCTCTTACGGCGAAGAGCGTTTACAAAAAGCGGATTTAATGCTAGACTTAAAGAAAATATTGGCTCCGGAATTATTCCAGAATTTATCGGAAATAGCCCTGAAGGCGGAATATTATTATGAGATCGGAAGCGAGCCGGGAAAAACCAACAAAGTATTCGAAGAATTACTGAAGCGTTTGGTCTCCAAGCAATATGAAGCCAAGCAAAAGATCCTCGAAAAAGACATTAAAACAGCGGAAGCGAATAAAGATCATGAATCGATCAAGCTTTTTATGAAAGAGCTGGCCGATATCTCGCAAAAAAAAGAAAAATTAACAAAGTAATTTATGGCGAAAAAAAATAAAAAAAAGCTGCACCGCAAAGCGATAAAACATGCCGGTAAAAACAAAAAGAAGGCGGCGCGAAAAATCAAGAAAACGAAAACCGCAAAAAAACTTTTTAAGAAAAAGTTAAAAAAGCGCGCCCATAGCCCAAAGCGGAAAGCCATTAAGAGAAAAAAAGTTTCGAAAAAAGCGCCTAAGAAAGTAAAAAAAACCAAGGAAGCCCTTTTGGCTTTGGAAAAAGAAAAAGAGATCGCCATCAATGACCTGATCGCTCGGGGCAGGGACAGAGGTTTTGTGACGGAAGGGGAAATTCTGGCCGCGATCGGCGATATTGAAAATCATCTTGATTCGCTGGAAAATCTATATAAAAAACTGGAAGAATCAAATATCCGGATCGAGGCGGGCAAAGTGGTGATCTCAATGACAGACGCCGAAAACGTGGAAGCCGCGGAGAAGAAAACCGCTGTTTCGGTTCCGGACATTGCCAAGGAAATACCGCCGGACGAGATCAGCACCAATTCCGTGCAAATGTATCTGAAAGAGATCGGCAAGGTTTCGCTTTTGAGCGCGCAGGAAGAAGTTGAGCTGGCCAAGAGAATTGAAAAAGACGATGAAGCGGCCAAGAAAAGATTAGCCGAGGCGAATTTGCGCCTGGTGGTCAGCATTGCCAAAAAATATGTGGGTAGGAGCCATAATCTGACCTTGCTCGACCTAATACAGGAAGGAAATATCGGTTTGTTCCGGGCGGTGGAAAAATACGATTGGCGGAAAGGCTATAAGTTTTCCACTTATGCCACTTGGTGGATCAGGCAGGCGATCACGAGAGCGCTGGCTGATCAGTCGCGCACGATCAGGATCCCGGTGCATATGGTGGAGACGATTAATAAATTCGCGCAGATCACCCGCCACCTGGTGCAGGATCTGGGCCGCGAGCCATTGCCGGAAGAGATCGCCAGCGAAATGGGATTGGAAGTGGAAAAAGTCCGCTATATTATGAAAATTTCGCAAGACACTATTTCTTTGGAAACTAGCGTGGGCGAAGAGAACGACGAGAGCACGTTGGGGGATTTTATTGAAGACACGGAAACGATTTTGCCCAATCAGTCGGCGGCGCGAAAATTATTAAAAGATTATATCACGGAAATTTTAGTGAAAGTGAGTCCGCGCGAGCAGAAGATCTTGAAAATGCGATTCGGTCTGGAAGATGGAATTACTCACACCTTGGAAGAGATCGGCCAGGAATTCGGTGTGACCCGCGAGCGTATTCGCCAGATCGAGGCCAAGGCGCTGGACCGGATCAAGAAACATCCGGAAGCCAAGAAGCTACTTGATTATTTTTAAAGATTGTATTACAATAAAGCAATGTAATGGGGTAAAACTTGTTACATTGCTTTTTGTTTTTTAAGGCAAAAGCATCTTCCGGCGTAGCGCAGTGGTAGCGCAGGGGACTGTCAACTAATTTAATTTCTTTAGCATACAAGCTTTTATGAAATGTGCTTGGAAAATTTGCACAAAAGAAGTTAAACTAGGACGCAGATTTTGCAACCCAAAGTGCAAAGGAAAATTCTTCGTTGATAAACGGAGAAAAGACCTAAAACAGAAGTCTATAAAATACAAAGGTAGCGTATGTGAATTGTGCGGTTATGGCAAGTGCCAGGAAGCGCTTCAATTTCATCATACAAAACCGGGAGAAAAAGACTTTGCTGTTTCAGGCGATGGGTTTACAAGATCTTGGGAAAAAATTAAGCGGGAATTGGACAAATGCATATTAGTTTGCGCCAATTGCCACGCTGAAATTCATTGCAGGCAGCGCTCCGAAGAAATTCGGAATGTAAAATCGGGTGAATTCGGTGAACGCCTTGTCCGGCCAATACCGAGCCAAGCTCAAGAGGTCTTAGGTTCTTGAGAAGGTGTAGAGACTAAAGGGTGAGTACCAACAATAATCCCTTACCAGCGCCCGACCTCTAAAGATAATTCCATTATCCATGAGGATGATATAGTCCACTAATTAGTAGTGTAATCCCTTGGTCGTAGGTTCGAATCCTACCGCCGGAGCCAAATTGTATGTTGCGAGTTTGTTGCCTCGGCGCTTCGCGCCTCGGCAGGCAGATTGTATAGTATTTGCCAAGATTTTTTGGGTTCAATCGCCACCTTTTGCGAAAGCAAAACGCGGTTCGAGCCAATCCTTTTGAGAAAATCCCGTCCCGCGACGGGATTTTCTTGCAAAGCGATAATTTTGGCTTGTTGAGCCGCTAAAATGAATTGTCTTGCCGGTTCGAGCCAATGATTGCCGTTTCGCTCAAAATCCTTTGATTTTTCAGAAAGTTCGGCTTTTTCGTTGATGATTTTTTCTTTTTTAGCGGTGTATTCCTCGCGCGAAATTGTGCCGTCCAAATGAGCGTCTAAAAGTATGTCGAGCTTTCCTTCAAGCTCTTTTATTTTGTCTTTGAGATTTTGAGCGAAAACGGCTCCGCTTTGGGCGGCTTCCGCTTCTTCCTTGTTTAGTTCTCCTAATATCCACTCCGCCCAAGCGGAAGACAAAGAAACTTTTTGAAGCTCGTCTGAAATCTGGCGTGCCAAAATTTCCTCGCGGATATATTTTTGCGAACATTTTTTATCCCGCTTTTTAGTGCAACGATAATAGTTATGTCCTTTTTGCGTTTCGGAAGTAATGGCGCAACCGCATTCTCCGCAAACAAGCATATTTCTAAACGGATATTCTTTTTGGCTCGGCTTTTTTGGGCGCGAACGATCCGCCATCACTTTTTGGCACGCTTCAAAAAGTTTCTTTGGAATCATTGGCTCATGCTTTCCGTCATACATTTCGTCGTTGTATTTGAAAACTCCGTAATAAAATGAATTGGAAAGTATGCTTTGGATATTGGAAACGGAAAGCATATTTTTCTTTCGGCTCAACAAGCCGGCGGAAGTTATCAACTTCCGCACATCTTTCAGAGAATAATTTCCGGTTGCGTAAAGTTCAAAAATTTTGCGAACGAGGCGAAATCTTTCAGGATCTTTATACATCGTATGTTTTAGCAAGTCGTTCAAATATCCAAGCGGAGCGTAGCCGGGCAATTCGCCTCGGCGCAATTTTTGACGCAACCCTCTTTTAGTATTCTCTGAAAGATTATCAACAAAATATTTTGATTGCCCAAAAGCGATATTGAGCATGAATTTGCCTTGCGGTGTCGGCTCAAACCAGAATGTCGGGGATTTTAGCGCTTTGATTTTTCCGGTATCAATCAAGAAAATAACCCGCCCGCCGTCTATGCTGTTTCTCGCCAATCTATCGGGGTGCCACGCTAAAATCCCCTCGGCTTCGCCGCTTTCCATTCGTTTGAGCATATCGTTGAAAATCGGTCTGCCCGGCTCTTTGGCGGTCTGTGATTCTCTGAAAGTAGCGGCGATCAAAAGATTTTCCCGCAAGGCAAATTCTTTCAATTCTGTTTCTTGCGCTTCCAACGACAAAACTTGTCTGTCGTCCTCGTCCGTTGATTTTCTGATGTATAAAAAATATTTCATATCGCTTTTGGGCTGTTAAAAATTATCGCTTTGCTTTCCGCCTTCGGCGGAATAAAAAGGATTGGCTCATAAACTTCGTTTATTCGATGCTTCGCAACGGCGAACCGCGTTTTGCTTTCGCAAAAGGTGGCGATTGAACCCAAAAAATCTTGGCAAATACTATACAATCTGCCTGCCGAGGCGCGAAGCGCCGAGGCAA
>JAUYBG010000012.1 GCA_030693205.1 bacterium | reverse complement strand
AGAGAACAAGTCCCTAGTTCTTAATGATTCGATTCCACTCACCATTAATTCTGAGCACGTCGAACGAATTAAGGACTTGTTATTATAGCATAAAATAGCGTTTTGTCAAGACAGCTTTAGCTTTTTCCTCACTTCCTGATAACGCCAAACCAAGAATAAACTCAAAATACTCAGCGCGATATCCCCGTAAAACCAGGGATTATTCCGAACATCTTTCTGTCTATTAGA
The DNA here is from genome assembly GCA_030693205.1 of bacterium. Taxonomy (NCBI): domain Bacteria; species bacterium. Next base: position 15,203 of record JAUYBG010000012.1, on the reverse strand, counting down.
AGCGTTTCTCTCGCTCTCCGCGCAAAAATCCTTACAAGCTGATTCTTGATCTATGCCCGCAATTCCCTCTCCTCCGGCATTATCGGCCAATAACGATACTTTTTCCGGCAAATCTGTATCGTTTGCTTTTGCTTTTGAAATCGCATTGTTTACTTTTTCCGAAATTAATTGATTTAAAAAATCCTCGATGCTGAAACTTTTTTCCAGCTGCGAAACCGCGCTTCTTGCCAACAATGAATTAATCGCGATGTCTCCTATCGCCTCGCCTTCGCCGCCAGCGCCTTCCTGCCCGTTAATATTTTTTGAAATATCGGCAAGGGTTGCGATGTTTTCTTTCGAAGACGCCGCGAAAGATTTTGCCGAGTTTTCTTTGTTCGGAGTTGGAATATCAGCCCACTGCCATGAGTTATTTATAAAAGCATAGCTCTTGCCATCTTTTGCCGATCCATAAGAAACTTCTGATAAAATTTTATCCGCCGGCCAAATCAAGCTCACTTTGCCGCCTTCATTGGCAAGCACCAAGCCGCTTTCGCTTCTCTTGATCGCCAAAAATTTTTTGGGCTCAATAAATCTATCGCCGGAAAAAACATATTGCTTGCCGCTGGTTTTTGCGCTACTCGACAAAATCCACCCGAGAAGATTCACCCTTTTATCTCCGGAATTAAAAAGCTCGATCCATTCGCCGTCTTTGTCGGCGCCCGGCGGATTAGGAAGAATTTCGCTTAAAATAATTTTATCGGAAAATTCCGGCGCGATAATTTTTAATTTTAAAGAATCTTCGCTGATATTTTCGCCGTTATTCACTTTTAAGATCACGTTATATTCTCCGATTGCATTATAAATATGCGAAACATTTATTCCCTTGGCGCCAGTTTTGTCGCCAAAATCCCAACTGAAGATCAAGTCTTTCCCCGTAGAATCGAAAGAATCTGAACCGTCAAAATCAATATTTTCTCCAATTACCGCTTCTCTGTCCGCGCCCGCTTCCGCTACAGGAAAACTTTTTGAAACAGGGCTAATGCTCGCAACGGGATTGCTGCTGGGTGTCGAGGGTGGAATCGGACTTGAGGCGGGTGCTTGCGAATTTTCAATCGCCGGTTCAATCGGACTTGCTGAATTTTGCGGATTAGAAATTGTTTGCAAAACAAAATCCATACTATTATTGTCCATGTCCCATCCATTGCCAAAAAATTTATCCGCGCCGCTAGCCAAAGTATCCCTAGTAGAATCAATACCGGATTTGCGCTCAAGAGATTGCCCAGCTAACGGATTTTCTAAAAAAGCGGCCGCTTCGAAGTCTGCTGATGCTCCCCAGCCAACTTTATCAGAAACAACTCCTTTATCGTTATAAAGAAGAATTGCATTATCAGACGATAAGGAGTAACTTTTAGGCCATTCTATATTTGATGGCGCTGAACCTTGATAGCTTTCTTTATGGGTTAAGAGTAAATAACCGTGAGGCTTGATAACCATATCTTGAAAATAACTATTCGCGACTAATACGCTTTCAGTTCCTGTCTTCGTTTTCTTTTTCAAACTATAGCCGGTTAAATTTATTTCTTGATCCGTCGGATTATATAATTCTATAAATTCGTCATCGGCCGTAACCCCCGCTATTTGTATTTCCGAAATTACGGCATGATCCGTTCCCGCAGCATGCGCCGACTCAACCAAAAACCCCAATAATAAAATTGGGGTTAAAAAAACAACGATTAGATTTTTCAATTTAAAATTGGTTTGAAGACTTTTAAGCATAAACTTAGTTTTCTGTGAATTTAAATATAGAATAATTTTAAATTAAATTAATTTATTTAAAATTATACCGTTTTAGATATAGAAAGGTACTTAATCCCTTTTTCTCTCGCTAACGGTTTTTAATACTCAACCTTCCCTAAGATGTCGGCCTTTCCTATTAATCCAAAGTGCGTGCCATCTAGAGAACCTGAAGCAAGATTGCCCAAAAGAAGATAAGCATTTTCAGGAATAACACCTTTATAATCCCTTTCGTAAAGCGAAAGCATCCGGTAGCCGCTTTCGCCAATAAGGTACGGTTGACTTTGCGCATTTTTCAGAACTTCACCCTTGATTAAAATGTTCCGGTTTACCCCGTTAGAGGTTTTACCTCTAACGGGGCCGCTTTCCTCTTTCTGTAGGCGAAAACTATCACCTGGAATTCCTTTGACGATTTTAATCAACGGAACCGGGTTGCCGGCATAAGAATAAACAATTATATCTTCTTTTTTAATTTCGTTGCAATCATAATAACCAAAAAGGATTTTCACGGTCTCGCCGGGTTCAATCACGCCGGTTAAAGAATTACCGCGGACGATTTTTTCTTCAACACTGGAAACGCAACCCTGTTTTTGGACAATACCTCTTTCTATTTCAGGAGAAAAAAGCTTTGTCTCGGGCGAAAGAAGCACGGCAAAAACAGCCAAACTAACCACAGCAAAACCAGATATTAATATAATTATGGATTTGGCATTTATTATGATTTTTATATTCTTAATATGTTTTAAGAAAAATAGAGTTGACCCCAACTCCCAGGTTATCAGCTATGGGCATGTGTAGGTAACTTCCAGGTGCCCCAAGGGAAATGGCAATTCGCCAGAATATTCTGTTATTGATGTTGACTTTGTGCAGCAACCACCGCAACTTGCAGTATACACTGTCCCAGCCGGAGTGCCGGCGTCTGTCCCTGAATTCGAGCTTGAGACGCTTGCGCAATATGTGCAGCTGCCTGTTGCGCTGCATGACGTTATGGTGGCTCCCGGCCTGCTGACGCTTGCGCTTGCCGTTTGCCACTCCCATGCAGTGACGCTGCATGTCGCATAAATAAAGGTGTCTGCCTGCTTTTTGGTGTATGTTGTGTTGCATGAGCCTCCGCTGCCTATCTGTGTTCCCGGCTTGAGGTCAACTGTGAACATATTGCCGCTGGAATTAAAAATCTGCTTTGATACGCACTTTGAATTTCCGATTGTGTTGTCCCCAAAGCAGTAGTTAGCGTATGCAGTACAGGTCTCGCTTGGCAGATATATCCTTGAGAACCATGATGTCGTTTTTATACCTTGCATGTTTCCTTGGTCATAAAGCACTATTGTTCCGCTTCTTCCGCCGCCTCCTCCGCTTTGCGCATCCACATACCCCTTTGTCGCAACATCAGTAGAAGCAATCGGAGCCGCCAGATTGATGATTCTGTTTCCTGTTATATCAATATTTCCACCAGAAACAACCAATTTGCCGGTTGTCGGATTCGTCGTCCCGATGCCAACATTGCCGTTTGGCACTAGTAAAACATTACCAAAACCTTGAATCCCTAAAGCGTTTACTTGCAAATTACCGCTTTTAATCTGGCCTGTAAGTCCTGTATTTAATGGAATGGAAACATTTGGGTCAGGATTTGGAGGATTGACGGACGGTTCGGTCCAGGCGAGAACCGCGTAACCCAAACCTGCAGACAATGTTATTACTCCAAAAATAAAGGCAATGTTTTTGATAGTTTTGTTTGGTTGAAACATAGGTTTTGATTTAAGATATTAAAATTTAAAATGATTTTTGAATTTGAAATTAAAAGCTTATCATTAACCCGCTACTCATAAATCTTGCTTCATAAATCATTATTTCGCCGGGGCTGTCAAGCTGTCAATGATTTCTTTGGAAACCGGAGTCGGGGTTGGCGCAATCTCAATAGCTTTGCCGGTTTTAGGATCAACCGTTGGTTCTTTGTTTATTTGCGCGGGAGGCGTAAGAGAATCGAGGATTTCTTTGGAAACAGGCGCCGATTTTTCACCCGAAACCGGAGCCGTCAAACTGTTGATTATTTCTTCCGCTGTTTTTTCTTTGGGTACGGCTGAAGCGGCAGGGACAACAGGAATCGAGGATTTTTCTTTATTGCCGAAAAAAGCGAAAATTAAAAAAACAGCGGCAATTAAAATAACGCTGATCGCCGCGGCGGAAATTAAAAATTTTTTGTTTTTAATTAATTCGGATAATCCGTTCATAATTTATATTATAGCATAAAAACGGTTTAATGCGCAATGCGGGTTACTCGCCGCTGCTTTAATTTAAACTTATAACCTATCTTTTTTTAAAAACTGCGCCGTGTTCTCCACCATAAAAACAATCCCGAGAAAATTTTCTCGGGATTGCAATACTCTCTACACTTCAAATTTTATTTTATCTACTATATTCTTGCCGATTTCTTTATTCAGCGCTTCTATGATTTCATATTTTTCTGTTTCCAGCTTTTCAATAAAAAATTCGTCCAGCACCGCCACTGTCAATTCGCCTTTTTTAAAACTGATCGCTTTGCACTTCTCTATGAAAATCTTATCGAACATTTTAAAAATTATCTTGTCCCACAAATCGCAAATGCCCGCCGCTTTGATATTTTCATCTATCCCGGCGCGATTAACCGCTTGATTTAAAAAAGATTTTAACCCGACAAAAGCCATAAATTTGGAGTTTAAACCACTTTGGGCATTATGACATATAAATAATTACTCTTGGCGTCTTCCGGCTTCAGTACAGCCGGAGCGCTTCCGTTGTTTATGCCCAAAATCACCTTTTCGTCAAAAATCACGCTCAATCCTTCCAAAAGCTGTTTATGATTGAAAACAATTTCAATATCTTCGTTTTTTTCTTTTGTTTTTATCTGGGCTTTGATTTTTGCTTCATTAGAGCCAATTTGTTCGGATTCTGACTTAATTATCACCAAAGACTCGGCAATATTGGTTTTAAAAGACACGTTCATCAGCTGTGTATCGGAAAACAAACCGGCAATCCTGATCAAATTAATAAGTGGTTTAGTTTCAAGGGTAATTTCGGTCTCAAAAGCTTGCGGAATTATCTGCTTGTAATCGGGGTATTTACTGTCAATCAAACGGGAAATCAGGCTAATGCCGTCCATCGAGAAAAGAATTTGATTGGCGGAAAGGGTAATTTCCGTTATCGCGGCATTGTCCAAAACCCGGATTAACTCTTGGGCGGTGTTTTTCGGCAAGATCACCGAAACGTTTTCTCCCTGCTCAAAATCGCCTTTAGCCAAAGGAATGATCTTTTCCGCCAAGCGATGGCTGTCGGTTGCGACTATTGTCAGAATTTTTTTAGAAAAATCAAAGAATAAATAAATTCCGCTCAATTCGGGGCGGACCTCGCTGACAGCGGAAGCCATAATCGTCGACAAAAGAGCATTTTTAAAATCCACATTTTTTACTTCACCCACAGGTTTTTCGTTTAATTTGGGAATAATTGGGAACTCCCTTGCGTCCATTCCTTTAACATTGGTGGTAATTTCATCCAAAAAAACATTTAATACATTGTTTTCGCCTGTTTTAAACTTTATTTTCTTGTTTGGCAGTTTGGCGATATAAGAAGACAGGACTCTGGCTGGAATAGTAATTGATCCTTCTTTTTCAATTTTGGCGCCGATTCGATAACTGACCCCGATTTCCAAATTAGTGGCGGAAATTTTTAGTCTGCCATTATCCGTTTCCAAAAGCACATTTGATAAAATTGGCAAAGTGGTGTTTTTGGTAATTATTTTTTCTACCGCCAGAAGCGCTTTGTTTAAATTTTCTTGCGTACAAATAAATTCCATAAGTTTGATTTTAGAAGATAATATATTATAAGTTAATTTATATATATAAATTATTACTATTATTATTAAGAAGAATAATTTTGGGGAAAAGCCTTAAAGGTTTATATTATAAAAGAAAGAAAAAGAATTAAAGGGGTGGATAATTGATCGAAAATAGGGAGAGGTTTTGGGGATAAAAATTCAGAAAAACTTTTTTAGCCGCGCCCCTTTTTTTTATTCAGAAATTAAACAGAATCAATTCACTTTTTTTACACCGTTTTTTAAATAAAATTAAGAGTTATCAACAAGTTATTCCGCGGAAAAAAATTATTGATTATAAATTCTTTGTTTGATCAAAATTATTTCTTGTTCAATATTTTTGTCCAAAGAAATATCTTCCTGGATTTTATTGACAGCATGCATGACGGTGGTGTGGTCTTTTTTCCCCAAGACTTCCCCAATCGAAGAAAACGAAGTATTGATTTCCGAGCGCATCAGGTACATAGCTATCTGGCGAGGTTTGACGATCTCTTGTTTGCGGCTATGCGCTGATAATTCGTCGACGTTCACATTATAAAATTCCGAAACGATCTTGATAATTTCTTTGGTCGTGGTTAGTTTGCGGTAAGAAGCGGAAACCACATCGGCTAAAACACCTTCTACTTCTTTCAGGGTTATGGTTTTCGCGCTGAATTCGGTCAAAGCTTGGACCCGCTTCAGGGCGCCTTCCAGCTCCCTGATGTTTTTTTGGATATTGGTGGCAATATAATTTAAAATATCCGGAGAGATATTCAGGTTTTTTTCTCTGGTTTTTGCTTTTAAAATAGCCATTCTTGTCTCAAAATCAGGGATACCGATATCGGCGATCATTCCGCCTTCAAAGCGGGATCTTAGCCGCTCTTCCAGGGTAGGGATCGCTTTTGGTGGCCGGTCGCTGGAAAGAACGATTTGCTTGTTTTTTTGGTATAAAGCGTTAAAAATATGGAAAAATTCTTCCTGAGTTTTTTCTTTTCCCGACAGGAATTGGATATCGTCGATAATTAAAACATCAAACTTTGCATATTGTAATTTAAATTTATCAACGGTTTTATCGCGGATAGAGCTGATCAGCTCCGAGGCAAATTTTTCCGAAGTCGTATAGCAAATTTTTTTATCAAAATCATTTTCCACCACTTGGTTGCCTATTGCTTGCAAGAGATGGGTTTTCCCCAAACCGACGCTTCCATAAATAAAAAGCGGATTATAATTCGTGCCCAAGTTTCTGGTGACGGCTACACAAGCGGCGTGAGCCAGTTCGTTGTGGCTCCCGACGATAAAAGATTCAAAAGTATAGCGCGGATTTAAATTTGTTTCAGAGTCGATAAAAACACAATTTTGTTCGGTCGTTTTGTTTCGCGGTTTTTCTTGTTTTTGCTCCTCGTTATTTTTAGGCTCGGTTTTTGTTTTGTTCTTGGTTTCCGGCAGTTCATTCTTCGGACCCGCCGCGGCAGCGCCGATGATATATTTTACAATTTTTATTTCCCCGGTAATATCCTGGACAGATTTTAAAATAAATTTATGGTATTTGTTTTCGAGCCACTCTTTTGTAAAACCATTGGGCACGCCAATCACCACTTCGTTTGTTTTTTGGGATATAATGGAAGTATTTTTTAACCAAGTTGTAAAACTGGCTTTGCTAAGAATTAATTCCAATTGTCCCAAGACTGCTTGCCAAAGCTCTTGATTATTCATGGTTTTAGATTCAAAAATTAAAAACCTGTTGCCCGTGCGTTAAGCAAAGGAAAAAAATAAACTATCGCGCTGGTTTTCGCAATGGTGAAATAAAACTAAGGAGATCAAGTTTATAGTCTAAGTGTATAAAATTTTCAGTTTTCATTGAGTTTTTTTATTATAGCATCATTAGAAAGAAGATAAAAGGTGTAAAAAGTGTAATATTGTTTATAAGTTGTGGATGAATTGTGGAAAAGACAGGGCTGAATGATTAAAATTATAATAACGCATTAAGATAAAAAAGTCCACTGTGTTTTGTTCAAAATAATTTTAGCGGTAAAGGACCGGCACAGATAATTTTTTAATTCGAAATGCATAATTTAAATCGATCCCTTACCGAGAGCTTTTCCTTGTTTATAAAACTTGTTGTAAGGCTTTGCGGGTTGGCGCGATATTTTTAATATTCGCAGGATTTTTGATCATTCGCGGGGTTGACATCAGGGTCTAATATTGGTAAAGTAGATAAGTAGATTATGCGTATAATTTAGATAAAAAATAAACATGAAAAGAACATATCAGCCAAAAAAAAGAAAAAGAATTAAGACCCATGGTTTTAAGAAAAGAATGGCAACCGCAGGCGGGCGAAAAGTGTTAGCGCGAAGAAGGCAAAAAGGAAGAAGAAAACTTGCTCTATAAATTAAAGAGTTAAAAAGCTCATGCTGCCTAAAAATTATCGCTTAAGATTAAAAAATGATTTTGACAGGCTTTTTAAGGAAGGCAGTTTTGCAGGTCAGGCATTTTTAACCTTAGGGTTTATTAAAAATAAGCTGAATAATTCCAGATTTGCGGTTATTGTAGGGAAAAAAGTAAGCAAGAAAGCGGTTACCCGCAATTCAGTTAAAAGAAAAACGGCGGAGATTGTCAGGCTGAATTTGGAGCAAATTAAACCCGGTTTTGATCTGGTTTTTATCGCGAAGCCCGAAATTCAGGGAAAGAAATATAAGGAGATCGAAACAGTTGCATTGAGTCTTCTCAAGAGAACAAAGCTTATTGAATAGAATTTAACCCGCGTTTTTTGTTTCACATATAGCTTTATTTGCCTTTATCCAATGGGTTTTACAGGTTTAGGCAAAAAGCTGAGGAATAAAAAAGGCGGGATAAATAATATTAAGGCGTTCCAATATGCTGAAAAAAATCCTTCTGGCACTTATTAAAATTTATCAGAAAACAATTTCGCCGGATCACGGTATTTTTTCTTTTTGGCTTAAAAATAAAGTTTGCAGGTTTTATCCCACTTGTTCCGAATACGCTTATCAGGCGATTGAAAAAAAAGGCTCTCTCGAGGGATTAATATTGACGCTCAAGAGAATCAGCCGATGCCATCCTTTTAATAAGGGAGGCTACGATCCGGTAGAATAAGACAAAAACTTAAAATATTCTTTCACTTTTAATTTTTAGTTTACAAAACATGTCTATAACTTCACTGTTCAATTCGTTGTTTTATGAGCCTATTTTAAAGGTTTTAACGATCATTCAAAATATTATTCCCGGCCATGATTTTGGCTGGGCGGTAATTATTTTGACAGTATTAATTCGCCTTTTACTTTGGCCTCTTGCTTCCAAGTCGATCAAGTCTCAGATGGCTTTGCAAGCGCTTCAGCCGGAAATTAACGCGATAAAAGAAAAATACAAAAACCAAAAAGAAAAACAGGCGCAAGCGATGATGGAGCTTTATAAAAATAAAAACATTAATCCCGTGTCAGGGTGTTTGCCGGTCTTAGTTCAATTTCCTGTTCTTATCGCTCTTTACTATGCGCTTAGCGCCAATCTTGCGATACAAGACGGCAATACAAATTTTATGTTTTTGGGAATTTTAGATTTAACCCAGAAAAGCCTTGTTTTAGCGATTTTAGTGGGAATTTTACAGTATTATCAGACAAAAATGATAATGGTAACGAAGCCGAAAACAAAGGAAAATGCCGTTCAAACCAAAAGGGCTGATTCGTCCGAAGATTTTTCACAAATAATGAATAAGCAAATGCTTTACGTGATGCCGTTTGTTATGGCGTTTGTGACTTTTTCTCTTCCGGCCGGCATTGCTTTATATTTAGTAATAACTACCGCTTTTTCCGTTGTTCAGCAGTATTATACGACGGAAAAGTCTAATTAAAATAAAGTAAAACTATGGAAGAAACATTAAAAGAAAAAATTATCATAGCTGTTAAAACTGTGATTAATTTTGTAGATCCGCGGCACGAGGTGGTTTACGAGGAACTTTCTCCGAATTTTTATATTTTTACCATCAAAACAACCGAGTCCTCTCTGCTTATTGGCCGTGAAGGGGCCAACATTGGCTCTATAGACCATTTAATTAAAATGTTGTTGAGAAAGGATGCGTTGAATGCTCCGACTTTTATAATCGATATTAATAATTATCGGCGAGATAAGATAGAAAGACTCAGGCAAATCGCCAAAAGCGCCGCTTTAAGAGTAAGCTGGCAAGGAAAATCTGAAACATTAAATCCGATGAGCGCTCTGGAGCGAAGAATAATTCATATGGAACTGTCGAATAGTCCGCTGGTGGAAACAAAGAGTATCGGTGAAGATCCCAACAGATCGGTTGTTATTAATCCTTTGAATCAAAAAAAGAGCAAAAAGAACATTAACATCGACGAAATTATTAATTCATAGACTGAAAGTGGAAGGTAGAAAGTGGAGGGTGGCTAAATTTTTGAATGCCGCTTTCTATTTATCCATTTTCCACCACCTGTGCTTACTATAAGGCAAAAAATCGCTTACAATGCAACTTTTTCAAGTATTGCGCGAATAATTGACGGGGTGCTGGCGCTGGTCGTTACCGCTTATTTAACGCGATATTTAGGACCGACCGGTTTTGGCAATTATATTATTGTATTTACGTTTTGGTATATTTTTACTGTTTTAGCGGATTTAGGATTATATCAAATCACCGTTAGAGAAATTTCTCAAAATAAGGAAAAAGAACAGGAAATTGTCAATAATGCTTTTGCGCTCAGACTAAGCGCTACCGCCTTAGTTTTTTTTATTGGAATTTTATTGCTTTTTTTTCTGCCGTATTCCTATGAATTAAAATTGGGCATGGTGATCGGGGCGGCGGGTTTTCTGGCTTTGTCCGGCGGGCAAGTGTTAGTCGGGGTGTTCCAAAAAAATCTGAGGATAGATAAGATCGCGTTGGCGGAAATTATCGGGCGGGTGGCGCAGCTCCTTCTTACGCTGTATGTTATTGAAAGAGATCTGGGTTTTTTAAATGTTATTTCGGTGTTTTCGGTTTCAGCAATAATTAACTTGGCGGTTGTTTCTTTTTTTGCCAATAAATTCGTCAGATTAAGATTGGCGTTTAATATGTCCGTCTGGAAAAGAATGGTCAAGGAAGGCTGGCCATTGGCTATGGCGGCAATTTTTGTGATGATTTATTTCCGCTTGAACGCGATCATCCTGTCTTTGATAAAAGGAGAAGAAGCTGTCGGCATTTTCGGGGTGGGATATAAAATTTTGGAAAACCTGATTTTTTTCCCGACAATGTTTGTCGGCTTGGTAATGCCGATCATGAGCCAAACAGCTAAGAACGATCTGGTAAAATTTAAAGAGGTTATACAAAAAACCTTTAACGCTTTAATCATATTTTTAATTCCAATGGTCGCTTTTACTGTTATTCTAAGCGATAAAATCGTCTATACGATCGGAGGGAAAAATTTTGCCGATTCAGCCGGCGTGCTGAATATCTTAATTTTCGCGACTGCTTTGATATTCTTGGGAACTTTGTGGAGCAATGCCATTATCGCTTTGGGCGCGCAGCGCGAACTGGCTAAGGTATATTTTTGGGGTGCGATAATGAGCCTTGTTGCCAATATATCATTGATCCATTTCTTTTCTTACAATGGCGCGGCTTGGGCGACGCTGTTTACGGAATTTTTAGTTACGGCGATGATGATGCTTTATTTACGGAAATTAATTGCTTATACTCCCGCTATCAAGAGATTGTCGAAAGTGGTTGTTGCGACTCTTGCCGCATCCGCGCTGATCGTTTTAATCGGCAATAAGATTATTTTTGGCTCCCCTATCATCGCGCTGGGCGCGCAGTTGGCGCTAGGCGGTATTTTTTATTTTTTAGCGCTTTTCTTTCTTAATGGAGTTAATGTAAAAGAAATAAAATTATTTTTAAAAAAATAAATTAAAACTCGCCGCGCGGAACACGAAATATTTTTATTGTTATGAAAAAAAACATCGAAACAATTTTGGCATATCTGAAAAAATTTCCGATAGTTATGGCCGGGAATGATTTTTTAAAATTAAACAAAAAAGTATGTCTGGGGATTTTTTTTATTACGGCCAGCTTGGCGCTGTCCGGACTTATAGTCTGGCAGCCTGTTTATTTTTTATTATTTTTAGCGGCAATTTTGTTTTTAGTGATAGTTTTTTGGAAAACGGAAGAAAGCCTGTTGGCACTGGTTTTTTATTTGCCTTTTCAAGTTGCGCTTAATGTGACCGAAAGCATTGATTTGGCTTCAAGCCGGATCTTTATTATTCTTTTGTTTATAGTTTGGCTAGTTAAATCTTTGGCAAAAAAGAAGCTGGTTATCCCTTACAGAACGACAACTTGGCTTCTTTTGGTTTTTTTGGGCCTAATTGCGCTATCGGCTTATTTTTCGATCGATCAAGAAAAATCAGCGATCAGATCATTGTTTTTTTTCAGCATCATCCCGCTTTATTTTATTGCTGCCGGTTATTTTAACTCGACAGCAAAAATTACAAAAGTTATTTATGTTCTGTTATTTTCCGCGGCAATAGCGGCCATAGCGGGCATCGTTCAGTTTTTGAGCCAGTTTATTTTTGGGATTGACGCGATAATGGATTTTTGGTCAAAAAATATCGCTTATTTGTTCTATGGCCAATCTTTTGGCAAGGTGGTTGTTGCTAATCCCAGCTGGCTGGTCAATGTCGGAGGGGAAACATTTTTCCGGGCCATTTCTTTTTTTCCGGATCCTCATATGTTTGCTTTTTATTTGGGATTAACAGCGCCAATTGCTTTATGTTTAGCCTTTTTCTCCAATACTTTTAATTTTTCTTTTTGGCAGAAGTTTTTGCTTTGTATTTCCAACGCGATTTTATTTTTAGCTCTTGGCCTGACTTTTTCTCGCGCGGGATATGTTGGCGCGTTTTTCGGCACTGCCGCGGTTATTTTTTTGGGTTGGAGATATTTTGATAAGCGGATCAAGGTTATTGTAGTGACGGCTGTTTTGGTCGGCGGTATTGCGATCTTTAGTTCTCCGAATCCGGTTATCACCCGATTTTTTAGCAGTTTTAATCCTGCCGAAGGGTCGAATTCCGAGCGTTTGTTAAATTGGCGCCAATCGATTAAAATTATAGAAGACTATCCCACCCTCGGTGTGGGGGTTGGCGCGTATGCCGAGGCGCTTAATGCGCGCTCTTCCGAGAGATCTTCTGTTACCGCTCATAATACCTATTTGGATATTGCCGCGGAAATTGGCATTCCGACTTTACTGATCTGGGTACTTATTTTGATCTCAACGGTTAAGGTTTTTTTATTAATTTTGAAATCAAAAGAACGCGAATTATCAAAAGAAAAAGTCATTTCTCTTGGCTTAGTCGGGGCTTTTGTCTGGTTCTCTGTCCAATTGTTTTTTGACACCGCGATCTATTCGCCGACCCTTTTGGCGGTTTTAATGATTTATCTGGCAATCAGCGTAAACTTAGGAAAAAAAGTAGCCGTTTAAACAATGTCCAAAGTTGCTAATGCTGCGCTTTTAACAAATTTTTAAATCATTAACTTAATAGGCGAAGGTAAAATGAATTTATTTTTATTCAATTTAGCAATAATTTTAGGCGCAATATTTTTCGCCTATTTTTCCTGGCGAAAAATTGAATTAGGGATTTTGACGATTGTTTTTTGTCTGCCTTTATATTTGGTAAGACTAAATATTTTTGGCGTTCCTTCGACCGTTCTTGAGCTGGTAATTTATATTTTATTTGCCATTTGGTTTATTAAAAATTCTCGCCATATAAAATTACGTGAAATAATTCCGGACAGGATGCTTGGAATAGGAATAATCCTGTTATTGGCGGGAGCGACAATTTCTACAATTTTATCCAGCGACTTAAAAACCAGCGCCGGAATTTTAAAAGGCTGGTTTTTTGATCCGTTTTTATTTTTTATTATTTTAGTTTCGGAAATAAGAACTTTAAAACAAAAAGAAAATATTTTAAAAGCGCTTTATTTTTCCGGATCATTGGTGGCGCTTGTAAGCCTCGTATATTTAATTTTTCCCGCGCTAAGCGGGGTTTCGTATGATGGAAGATTGCATGGTTTCTATTTATCGCCGAATTATCTGGCCATGTATTTAGCGCCGGCTTTGATCGTCGGAATATATGTATTTCTGAAATCAGATTTTAAGACATTGAATATCAAAACTTGCCAACCGTTCTCGATTACAATGGGGACCCCCCTCCCCCCCTGTTGCTCGCCTCGATTCGATCAAGGCGAAGCGGGTAATCTCAAACAGATTGGCAAGTTTTGGCGCAGTAAAGGATTTAATTTATTCATCTTGTTGATAATTTTTTTGGCGTTGTCTTTCACTTATTCTTACGCGGCGTGGTTCGCGGCAGCTGTTGCAGTTTTTTTATTGATTTATTTGATAGCGCCGAAGAAAAGAAAAATATTTTTTGGCGTTGTTTTTTTAATTTTGTTCGTTTCGTTTTTCGGCCAAAGCGGAACCGGTAAATTTGAAAACCTAAAGGATTTGTCTTACCGGTCTTCTTACAATTCTCGCCTGATGATTTGGCGCTCCGCTTGGGAGATCGGGAAAGACAATTGGCTGACTGGAATCGGTCCGGGGAATTTTCAAAAATATTATTTGGATTATCAGATTAGATTTTCCGAGCCTTATTTGGAATGGGCGGTGCCGGAGCCGCATAATATTTTTCTGGCTTTTTGGCTGGAAACCGGCATTTTGGGGCTTGCGGGATTTTTTGTAATTTTGGCGTGGTTTTTTAAAAAAAGCGTAAGTTTATTAAGTTTATCATTGCGAGGAATCCGCCCACTGGCGGAGACAAAGCAATCTAATAATTTTTTGGACAGAGAAAATTTTTTATTGATTGCCGCTTTATTTTCCTTAATGGTTTATACTGTAGTGCACGGGCTGTTTGATACAACTTATTGGAAAAACGATCTGGCGATAATTTTTTGGCTAAATCTGGGGTTGCTGGCTGCAATAAAAAAAAACCGCTAATTAATTAGCGGTTTTTTTAAAATTGGCTGCTGATCCACGAAATACCCTCACAAATAGCGGAAGATGCCGCATTATCGCTGCAGGTCTGATAGATTACCACGATGATCACGACGACAATAGCCACTACTATTATAATAAGACAGCCGGTTCCTCCTATCGCGGCAACCACTGCGCCCACTAGCCAGGCCACGGCTTGCGCTAATGCCCGTGCGGCTGCTTGGGCTACTTGTGTCGCAACTCGTGCTGCCGCTTGTTTGGCTTTTATAGCCGCTTGTCTGGCTACCTGAGCGGCTCTTTGATTCATTTTTTCTTTAAGCTCTTTTTTAGCTTTTTCCTGCATTTCTCTTATCATTTTTTTTCGGGGATTTTTTCTTTCTTCCTCTTCTCGTTTTTTTTCAATTTCTTTTTGGCGTAAGCTTGCGGGCAATTGGTTACCGCTTTTTGCCCCATAGCGGTTCATATACCTGTCGGCTTGTTTACCGGCCGGTTCTTTTTTTTGTCCGCGTTGCCATTCCTGCTGCGGTTTAGCGCCTCCGCCGTATTGCTGTATTTGCGGCTCTTCCGAGTCCGCCAGTTCGATGCTGTCTTGCATTTGTTGCGCAAGGATCGTTTCCGCTTCCCTTTTTACT
>JAUYBG010000011.1 GCA_030693205.1 bacterium | reverse complement strand
CCAATTATATTTGTATAACGCGCTCTGGCCGATTTTTATTTTTATCATAATCCCTCAGTATAAATCGATTGGTTTTATACAAACAGTTTCTCTAGTCATTTCTATCGCGGTTTTTTATTTTGTTGGAGTATGGGTTGATAAGTTTAATAGGAATAAGTTGATATTATTGGGCAGCATGTCCAATACTATCATAGGGGTTGTTCGTGTTTTCGCAAACTCTTTTACGCAAGTTTTTGTTTTTAACACCTTAGCTCTTTTTACTAATAATTTAAAAGGAGTCCCTTTTGCTGCAAAGTTTCAAGAGCATATGGATACTGAAGCTCGAACAGAATACATGTTTTTATTTGATATTGGCGGTACGACTATTACGTTGATTGCTCTTCTGATATTGGCGATCTTGTTCAGTTCAATGCCTTTAAAAGAAAGCTTGATTCTCGGTCTTATTATCGCTTCCGTCTCTGGCTTATTTGTTAATTTTGTGAGAAAATAGGCTTACTTATTTAACCAAAGCATATTTATTATTATGAAAAAACTACGCATCGCGCAAATTGGGACAATTTTATAAAATACGAATAAGATAAAAAATAAAAAACAGCTTTTAAAAGAAGCTAAATTACTGATGAGCGAGGCTTAACTATTAAAAACTAAATAATAAAACTATGGAAAATGGAAAAAGATTTGAAGAAATGTCAAACGAAGAATGGAAAGAACATTTAGCAAGGGTTCGCGGAGGACATGAAGCAGAACCATATGAAATTAGAGATCTCGAGAAAGAGAATAAGGCGGTGAATATAATGGGTGATAAAATCGAAGATAGTAATGGGAATGATGCGGAATTGATCGAGAGGTTAAATAAAGAATATAATGAGAAATTAGACGAAGAATTTAAAAATGAAATAGAAGGCGTTAAGGAATTTGTTGATAAGCTCAATAAATTTCAGTATGGAGGAAATCTTAACGGGAAGGAAATTTTTGATTTTATGAGTAATTTGATAAGACTGGATTCAAAAGACCATGGAAAGTTTTTAAAATTTATTAAGCTACCAATATTAAATGATACTATTTGTCGCGAGGATGAACCGCTTTGGAAGAATAAGATGCTCGATAGTATGGTTGATTATTTGCGCGAGAATAAAATAAAAAGTGAAACAGAAACAATATTTAAAATTATTAATCTTTTACACTCAGACTCCTCAGATATACAACTTTATACATACGATTCTGCGAATGATGAAAATTTAAAATGGCTTGGCCTAGAAAGACAAGAAAGGTCGCATATTACAAAAGACTGGGACGAACGCGGAAAAGATTTAAAAAGAAGTAAGAAATACGGGCCGATTGCTCCCATTGTAAAAAAAATAAGCAATTTGGGCAAAAAATAAAAAAAGCAAGCTTTAATACTTGCAGGTTGTGTTTTCGGGATTGGGATTCCATTTAACCCTGGAATCATAATTATAGGTTTCAGCAACCCTTTTAAAATTCTTGATAATTTGCGGCAGTTTTGTTTCCAATTCGTGATCACCGGCTGGGGACAGAAGCACGGTAAGCATATCTTTCTTGAAATAGTTGGGACTTGAAAGATATATTAATTCTGCTCCTATAACCGCGGGTTTATCAAAATATTTTATACCCATATTTTTTGCTTGTTCTCTTAATTTTTCAATAATTTCTTCCGAAAAATCGTTTCTCGATGTTATTTTTTTATCTATTCCTTCCAGTTGCCATGCTAATTTAATTGCCTCAATATGCAACTTTGAATATTTTCTATTCATATTTTTTCCTCCTCTGTATATTTATAGCTTTGTTCTAATCGCGTTTCTCTTGTCAAAATAGACAAAAGAGATGCCATTTTTCCCAAAGCCATAAAATTTTTAAAAGAGCAATTTATTTCTGTCATCCTGAATTCATTTCAGGATCTAAAAAAGTCACCATAGCGTTCAATAGAATCTATAAAAATGTAAGCAAGTATTATAGATTCTGAAACAAGTTCAGAATGACAAACAATTTTTATATTTAATCTTAGCATAAAATTAATAATATGTCAATAGGTAAATCAAAAAACGGCAAATCAAAAAAACTTCGTATCGCGCAAATTGGGACTCTTTGGGAAACTACTCCGCCGTCTTTGTATGGAGGGACTGAGAGAATCACCTCTGTTTTAACTGAAGAATTAGTGCGTCGTGGTCACGACGTGACACTGTTCGCCACCGGAGACTCAAAAACATCAGGAAGGTTGGAATCCGTCTATCCTCGCGCTTTGTATCGGGATGGAGTTCCTTGGACAAACTCGCTGTATTCATTGCTTCACATTACCAATGCTTTTGATAAAGCAGATCAATTTGATGTTATTCATATGCATTTTAACAATAGAAATGACTATATCGCTTTGGCGCTTGCTGCTACTGTTAAAACCCCTACAATTTTTACTATTCATTTTGTTTTGCCGGAAGAAAACGATTCTGTGAAACAAGATAGGCTGTTTCTCTTGAAAAAATATCAAAAACATAATTTTGTAACCATTTCTCGCGCACAACAAACTCTAAAATTCTTGAATTATGCCGGCATGGTTCATAACGGGCTTAATTTTTCCGAATTTAAATTTAACGATAAACCGGAAGAATATTTAGTTTGGTTGGGTAGAATAACTCCTACCAAAGGTACTGCTGAGGCGGTTCAAGCGGCCATAAAAGTAAAAACGAAATTGATTCTCGCAGGTAAGATTGATTCGGCCGTTCCTGAGGATATAAGATATTATGAAGAAGATATTAAACCATTTATTGACGGTAAGCAAATTAGTTATATAGGAGAAGTGGAAGATAAGGAAAAAATCAAACTTTTACAAAGTGCGAAAGCATTACTGAATCCTATAAAATGGAATGAACCTTTTGGCCTTGTGACGATTGAGGCGATGGCTTGCGGGACACCAGTGATTGCTTTTGACCGGGGGCCGATTCGCGAGCAGATTGTTGATGGCGAAACAGGTTTTATTGTAAAAAATGTTGATGAAATGGTTGAAGCCGTCAGTAAAATCAATAATCTTGACCGTAGGAAATGCTATGAACGAGCAAATAAATTTTTTAGCGCCAAGGTGATGGCGGAAGGGTATGAAGATGTTTACAGAAAAGTAATCGCTTCCGCTTCTTAGCCTCTGACTAAAGTATAAAATTTATAGGAAAATAATCTGTAAAACATATTTATGAAAAAACTTCGCATCGCGCAAGTTGGAGCTATTTGGGAAACCACTCCGCCGCCGCTTTATGGAGGGACAGAGAGAATTGTTTATAATTTAACCGAAGAACTGGTGCGGCACGGGCACGACGTGACTCTTTTTGCCACAGGCGATTCAAAAACTTCAGGAAAATTGGAATCAGTTTATCCCAGAGCTCTTTATCGCGATGGAATTCCGTGGAGCAATCCATTATATCCGCTTTTGCACATAACAAACGCATTCGACAAAGCCGATCAGTTTGATGTTATTCACATGCATCTGAACACTAGGCAAGACTATGTAGCGCTTGCGTTTGCCAGTTGGATTAAAACTCCGGTTGTGGTCACAATTCATTTTGTTATGCCGGGAGAGAACGATCCGGCAAAACAAGACAGATTGCTTCTTTTAAAAAAATATAAAAAAAATAATTTTGTCACTATTTCTAATGCGCAGAGAACTTTGAGTTTTTTAAATTACGCGGGCACAGTTTATAACGGTCTTGATTTTTCTGAATTCAAGTTCAACCCTAAGCCGGAAAATTATTTGGCGTGGCTGGGAAGATTTTGCCACGATAAAGGCACATACGAAGCGATCCAGGTCGCCAAGAAAACCGGCATGAAATTAATAATGGGTGGAAAGATCGACTGGGCCAATGAGGAATACAAGAAATATTATGAAGAAAAAGTAAAACCGCACATCGATGGAAAACAAATTGTTTATTTAGGCGAGCTTGGTGATAAAGAAAAAATTGAGCTTCTAAGGAATGCTAAAGCATTATTGAATCCGATAAACTGGAACGAACCGTTTGGCCTTGTGACTATCGAAGCCATGGCTTGCGGCACGCCGGTAATCGCTTTTGATAACGGACCGGTCAGGGAACAGATCATTGAAGGAAAAACCGGATTTATCGTCAAAAATATCGATGAGATGGCGGAAGCGGTCGGAAAGATAGGCAAAATCGACCGCGCTTTTTGCCAGAAACACGCGGTCCAACATTTTAGCGCCAAAGCGATGGCTGAAGGATACGAAAGAGTGTATGAGAAAGTTTTAGCTAGTTATTTGAAAAAGGTTTAATTTTTTGTAAGGCAAAGCTCGCCAATTATTTTTGCTTGTATAGGGGTAACCCCTGAATCCCCTTGTACAATCAAAAATAAATTGGCTTCGCTTTTAAGATATGCCAATAGATTTAATTTATGCGAGAAAACGAATTTAAAACTGAAAAAGAAAATGATATGGAAAAAGAAATTAGTAAAGAACAAGCCAAGGAGCTTTTAGCATTTATTGAAAAAAAATGGGATGATTTTATTTTTGAAGCTAAAAACGCTACCAGGGATAGCGATAACGCCGACGATATCTTGTATTTGCCGGAAAAATACGTCGCTCCCAATCAAGAAAAATTCAATACGATGTTCTATTGGGACAGTTATTTTATAATAAAAGGACTGAAAACCGAGGAAGGCAGGCAGGATTTGATCAAGGGTATGGTTGACAATTGCTTATATCAGGTAGAGAATTATGGCAAGGCGCTGAACGCGAATAAGAAAAAATGGTCTACCCGTTCGCAAACGCCGTATTTAGCGCCGATGATCAGGGACGCTTATGAAGATTCTCACGATAAAAAATGGCTGGAAAAAGCTTTTGATTTGGTAAAAAAAGAGTATAATGAATACTGGCTGGACGGATCTCATTTAACGCCTTCCGGTTTAAGCCGTTTTTACGATGAAAGCGGCGATAAGCCAATTGGAGATTATAAAAAACCGCATACTTATAAATCCCGCGCCGAAGCGTCTTGGGATATGTCGCCGAGATTTGACGACGAAGATGTCCATGACTTGTTGCCGATAGACTTAAATTGCAATTTATATCAATACGAAAAAGAATTTGAAAAATTTGCCCAAGAACTTGGCCAGGAAGATGAGGCAATGATTTGGAATAAAAAATCGGAAGAAAGGAAAAAAACTATCAACGAATTGATGTGGAGCGAGGAAGATGGTTTATTTTATGATTATAATTACAGAACCGGCGAGCAAAAAAAAATAAAATCATTGGCCGGCTATCAGGCGATGTTTACGGGATTGGCCAGCCAGGAACAAGCGGAAAAAATGAAAGATAATCTTAAAATTTTTGAGACCAAAAAAGGCTTGGCCGCTTGTGATAAAGATTATGGCTATCAAGACCGGCAGTGGAATTATCCGATAGTTTGGGCTCCGCTTCAGTACGTAGCGGCCAAAGGAATGGAAAAATACGGGTACGCGAAAGAGGCAGAAAAAATAAACAAAGATTTTGTGAAACTGGTTTACGATAATTGGAAAAAAACCGGGAAGATCTGGGAGAAATACGACGGCGAAGAGGAAAGCGGCGAAAAAGTTCCTTTTGACAGGTATCCGCCCCAATCCGGTTTTGGCTGGACCAATGCAGTGGCAGAAGTGTTTATAAAGGAAACCCATAAAATGTAAGTATAGTTATAAAAGACATTCCTAATATTTAGAACCGTTTTAAAATTTAAAATTTATAAAACTACAATGTGGACAAGAGACTCGCTTAAAGAGGTTATTAAAGAAAAATTAAAAGATCATATGTTCGTGGTCATTTCCAACCGCGAACCTTATAGCCATATTTACAGCGAAAACAAAATAAAGTGCATTCGGGCGGTAAGCGGAGCGGTAACTCCTTTGGATTACATCATGCAAACCACAAAAGGAGTTTGGATCGCTAACGGCAGCGGTGATGCGGACAAGGAAGTAGTCGATAAAAACGACGAGATAATGGTTCCGCCGGAAAACCCCCGCTATACTCTTAAAAGAGTCTGGCTTAGCAAAAAAGAGCAGGATTGTTATTATGACGGGTTCTCAAACGGCACTCTTTGGCCCCTTTGCCATTTGGCTCACGTTCGGCCTAATTTTAATCAGGCGGAATGGGAGTGTTACAAGAAAGTAAACGAAAAATTCGCCGAAGCTGTTTTGAAAAAAGTGGGTTCGGCTAAGGCGTTTATTTGGATCCAAGATTATCATTTTGCGCTGGTCGCAAAATATCTCAAGGCGAAAAGGCCGGATTTGATCGTGGCGCAATTTTGGCATACTCCCTGGCCGGCTGCCGAAATTTTCAGGATTTGTCCTTGGAAAAAAGAAATTTTAGAAGGACTTTTGGCGAACGATTTGCTGGGATTCCATCTGGGTTATTATTGCACCAATTTTTTTAACAGTATTGCCAAAGAGCTTGAAGCGAAGGTAGACCACGAGCGCTCGGTGGTTTCTTACAAAGACCATAATACTATAGTAAAAGCTTTTCCAATCGGCATAGACTATGAGTTGATCAATTCGCTGGCGGGCAAAAGCCGGAAAACCAGGCAGAAGCTGACCGAAAAATATATCAGCAGTAATTACAAATACTTATGCTTAAGCGTTGAGAGGGTTGATTATATCAAAGGAACGATCGAACGCCTCAAAGCTATTGACCGGTTTCTGGAAAAATATCCCGAGTATCAGAAAAAATTCGTTTATTTGGGAATTGCTCCGCGTTCCAGGATGCGCATTCCTATGTATCAAAATTTACTGAAGGATATTAAAAATTTGGTTGAAAGGATAAACTGGAAATATTATTCCAGTTCTTGGTATCCGATAAGCTTTACCGATGATATATTCAGCATCGAAGAGCTCATTCCTTTCTATAAAAACGCCGATATTTGCATGGTTAATTCGCTGGACGACGGAATGAATATTGTGGCTAAAGAGTTCGTTGCCGCCGCTGATCCGGAAAAAGGCATGCTAGTGCTCTCGCATTTTACCGGTACGGCCAGAGAGTTAAGCGATGCGGTGCTGGTGAATCCTTATGACGTTGATGAGATGGCGGATGCGATCAAGAGTGCTCTGGAGATGCCTGCCAAAGAACGAGTTGAACGCATGAATAAAATGAAAGAGATCGTTAAAGAAAAGAATGTTTATCGGTGGGCGTCAAAATTTATTTTGGAGCTATCGAGCTTGAAAGTACCGCCCGGTACTCCCAAGTAGGCAAGGTTAATAATTAAGTTTCCTTATTTTTGCAACATTTACGAGCAAGGGATTGGAAAGGATATTGAATGAAAAAACTAAAAATCGCGCAAATCGCGCCAATGTGGGTTTCGGTTCCGCCGGCCAAATATGGAGGAACCGAGCTGGTAATTTCTTCTTTGACCGAAGAATTGGTGCGCCGCGGACATGAGGTTACGCTGTTTGCCAGCGGAGATTCAAAAACATCGGCTAAACTCGTTTCTATTTATCCCAGAGCTCTTCTAAGGGATAAAATTCCATGGAAAGAAACTTCTTATGATATGATGAACGTCGCGAGAGCTTTTGAGCGCGCGGATGAGTTTGATATTATTCACTCTCACGTTGATCTTTACGACCAATTTTTTATTCCTTTGATCAAAACGCCGGTAATAAGCACGATGCATAATAATATGCATACCAAGAGAAAATACGCCGGCAGGATTTTTACCTATCGCCATTACAGAAAAAATAATTTCGTGTCGATCAGCTTCAAGCAAAGAGAGAACTCCATGATAAATTTGAATTTTGTCGGCAATGCTTACAATGGGCTGGATCCAAAAAAATATAAGTTTAATTTAAACCCCGACGATAAGTTTATTTGGATTGCCAGGATTGACGAGGTGAAAGGAGTTTTTAACGCGGTTCTCGCGGCCGAAAAAATAGGAGCGCGTTTGGATATCGCCGGACGGATCGATATTGCGAAATTGGATTTTTTTAATACTCAAATCAAGCCGCGCTTGAATAAAAAGATAAGATATGTCGGCGAAATAAACCAAAAGCAAAAGTTCGAGTTTTTCTCTAATGCCAAGGCTTTGCTGTATCCGATCGAATGGGAAGAGCCGTTTGGCCTGGTAATGATCGAGGCGATGGCTTCCGGCACGCCGGTGATCGCTTTTGACAGAGGTTCGGTGAGAGAAGTGGTAAGCGAAGGCAAATCCGGTTTTATAGTCAAACCATTGGATAAAAATAAAAAAACCAACATTGACGGATTGGTAGAGGCAATGAAAAAAATCAACGAGATCGACAGGTCAGCTTGCCATCAGTATTTTTTGGATAATTTTACCGCTTCAAAAATGACCGATGCTTATGAAAAAATTTACGAAAAAATACTTAGTAAAAATAAAAGCTTTTAATAAATAATTTCACGCTCTCAGGAAGCGTGAAGTAAATGATAAAAATATGGAACGAGAAAAAAGAGGCAGGGAAGATTATTCGAAATTTCAATTCCCTGAAGAATTTTTTGAAGAGGAAGGGAAGGGAAAGAATCCTGAAATTGCTGAAATCGATCAGGAAATAACGCTTGAAGAGCTGGAAATAAGACCGGAAGATATAAAAGGCATTGAAGCTCAGATGGAATCAGAAAAGAAAAAAGAGGGGACAGAGGGCAAACAAAGCTTGGCTTTTGAAGCCTCGGCGCTTGCTCGTCTAAGAAAAGAAGCGCCGGAAGCCGGAATAGAAAAAGTAGAATTGTCTGAAGGGGATATTAAGAATTGTAAGGAAAGAATGGAAAAAGACATTGAAGATGCTGTTAAGGCTAAAACCAAAAAAGTTGAGGAAGATTGGATGAAAGAGAAGCGAAAAGTAGGACGAATACAGACAGATGAAAATACTCCGGAAGAACAATTTCAATTGTCGGAGCGAATTAAAAATGAGATCAAGTCAGAACAAGCATGGATCCGGGAATTTCAATCAAGTTATTTAAAGGATATTTTGAATGAGAAAGAATTCAAGGAGAGTAGTTTTGAAATTGGCGAAAAAGAATGGAAAGAAATGGTTAAAGATTTGGGAGATCTGATCGGTAAAAAAGACTGGCATAAGGTTATCCCGCGTATGGGGCATATGAATAATCTTGATCCGGAAAAATTTGGCGATATCTCCCGATCTTTGTTCGATTCGAGCGATAAAGAAGGTATGCTGGAACATATTGAGGAATTGAAGGGTGACGAGGCGGCCGGGAAGAAAGTAAATGCATGGGAATTGGCTTCAAGGATCAGATATGTGGCAGAGTGTTTCCCTGAGCTCAGAAGCCGGATAAAACTTGATGATAAAAATTGGGAAAAAATGAATGATCTGCTTGATAACGCCAGAAAAAAAGGCGACTACTGGAAGTTTTCTTACCAGGGATGCAATATGAAGATCATCGAAAATATGGTTAAGCTTGGAGAAATTAAGGCTGTTAAAGGAAAGATCGAGAAAAAAGATTCAGCCGCTGAATAATAACCATAATGATCATGCGGATAAATTTCATCTCCTCTTCGCGAAAAAGAGGAGATGCGCCGTGTTTGGATTAATTAAATAATTTAATGATTTCCAGAGGTGGTGGAATGATTCAATTCCATTATTTTAGGTCTTAATAGCTATTATGGCAAAAAAACTATCCGAAGTCGAAGCAATACTAAAAAAGCAAAAATTAGTTGAAGTTGTAAATGTCAGTTCCCGATATCACAATTATGCTTCTGTCTGCCTGAACCGAAAAAAAGAAACGGTTTACATAAAAATCCGCCTTTATCCGAAGTTGGTAAGCCATAAAAGTTTTATCAAAGAGGTGATACTTACGAAGTTTTTGTCAGAAAATTTTTTTCATAATAAGTTTTTTATTACGCCTAAATATTATAAAAGCGAAATCGTGAAAAAACCGGAGTGGATGATCAGAGAATACACGGAAGGGAAAAGAATGGGCGATGTATGGGGATTCAGCCGGGAATTCGTTAAAAAAATATCGCCGGAAGAAATTTCAAATTTTTTGGATTTCGTGCGCAATGATATTTCGGATAAATTCAATCGTCAAAAAAAAGACGATAATTATCGGTTGTTCGAAAAACACAATGTCACCACGTATAAAAAATATTTTTTAGATTATCTGCGCGTAGCCAAGAAATTCATAAACGCCAAACAGCAAAAAAAAGTTTTGGAGATATTCGATAAGTATGAAAAATTTTTGGAAAAAAACAATAATTACTTGGCGCACGGCGATCTTCATCCGGGAAATTTTGTCTATAACAAGGGCAAGATAGTCGTTCATGACTGGAAATACGCTCACTTGGATAATCCCTATATTGATCTGGCTTTTGTGTGGTTCTTGTTCTGGCTTAATGAGGGTTGGAGAGAAAAGTTATTCGCTCTTGAGATGAAACGGGCTGAGAACAAAGAAGTATTTTTAAAGTGCTTCTTCCTCTCAATATTGAAATTAGCCCCTAAAATGATCACGATATTTATGCAATCATCGCATGCCAGCGAGAAAAACCGAAAGAAAGGAATAGCTAAAATTTTAACAGCTTTTAATCAAGCAATTAAAAATTTATAAAAATATGCGTATTGCAATGTTTTGCAGCGGGCGATATCCCACGCCTCCAAAAGAAGACGTGATTTTTGCTCCGCTTTGGATTGCCAGTTTTTTGGCCGACGAAATGGCGAAAAGAGGGCACGAAGTCACTTTATTTGGCGCCAAGGGCTCAAAGTCCAAGGGAAAAGTGGTTGATTTGGGATTGCCGCCGCTGGAAACGCATCCGACGTTGCCCGGGTGCATTGATATTCGGAAAGACCGGGTGATCAATTTTTACGAGCAAATATACGTATCGGAAATTTATCGGCGCGCCCAAAAAGGAGAGTTTGATATTGTGCATATCCATCCGGTTGATATCGCCATTAATTTCGCGGTCAACAGTTCAGCGCCGACGGTTTTTACTCTTCATGACCCGATCTCTTGCTGGAGAAAATTTGTCTATGAGCTTTATTCAAAGAATAAGAATATTAATTTTGTTTCGATCAGCGATTCTCAGCGCGGGCCGAGCAAGAAAATAAATTATGCCGATACGGTCTATAATGGCATTGATATTAAAAAGTATGAATTTGACGGAGAAGGCGGGGATTATTTGTTTGAAGCGTCGCGTATTGTGCCGTTGAAAGGGTTTGATCTGGCGATAAAAATCGCTCAAATGTCCGGAATGCCTCTAAAAATTGCCGGAGAAATTCTTGATCCTGTTCATTGGGAAGAAAAAATCAAACCGTTTATCGGAGGCGATATCAGCTATGAAGGAATGATCTCTCCCGTCGAACTTCCCAAGCTGTATCGGAAAGCGAAGGCTTTTATTTTTCCGATCCAGTGGGAAGAACCGTTCGGCTTGGTGATGATCGAGGCGATGGCTTGCGGCACGCCAGTCGTCGCATTTGACAGAGGCTCGGTCAGGGAAGTGATAAAGGATGGAGTAACCGGATTCATCGTTCCTCCGCTTAATAAAAAAGGCGAACCGAATATTGAAGGAATGGCCGAGGCGGTTAAAAAGGTCGATAAGATTGATCGGGCTGCTTGCCGGCGGCACGTGGAAGAAAATTTTACTTTGGAGAAAATGGTGGAAAAATACGAAAAAGTGTATGAAAAAATTGTAAAGAAAAACAAATAAAGATATAATATAAAAAGAATAAGGTTAAATTAAGAGCGTATATCTATCAAGCTTATGGATCGCAATGACACAAAACTTGAAGAAACTTTATGGATCGCGGGCGGCTATTATGTCGACTTTGACGAAATCGGGCAATTCAGGATCATTGGCCCGAATAATCATTTATATTGCGGGTTGATCGATATTCCTTTCCATAAAATAAAAATTAAAAACGTAGCCGAGAAAAACAATGTTTTATACGTGAAAGGGTTTTTTACCGCTTCCAGCATAAATTTATATTATCCGGCCATGGATGACATCAGGACGATGCGCCAGCTAAAAAAAGAAGGCAAAGACCACACGAAGTCTTTTTTGGAAATAAGGCGCGAATTTAAGCGGTCGATCCCGCAGTTTATTAAGCTTAAGAAGAACAATGGCGTTTCCAGCATAAGTTTCAGGCGGTTTTATGACGAAGATTTTTACTATGAATCAATTTTTGAATTTAACAAAAACATAAAAATAAAAAAAATCGTAAAACCGTATAAAGGGTTTGAGCTTTCGAGCAAAGAAAAGAAAATAAACTTTTTGATCAAGGCGTCAACCAATGATATTAATTGCAAAAAATTCGGCAATTTTTTTAATATCAAAGAGGAAGAGCTGGATTTCGGAGTTTTCGGGAAAAGGGAAGAATTGATAAAAAAAATATGGCTGAGAACGGAAAAAGAAATAAAGCATTTGATCAGCTGGAGTAAAACATCCGGGGATCGTTTCGGAACGATATTCCCGCGCGATTGGATGGAATCCGCCGATCTGGGAACTCACGACCTAAATGACGAGGTCAGGAGCTATATGTACGAAGCGTCGCTAAAAAATGTCAATAAAAAAGGCGAAGGGTGGCATGAGGATGTGGTCGGGGAATATAAATATGAATTTGAAATTGCCGGCAAAGATATTCTGGACCGGCATATGATCGATATCGAGCCGCACTATATTCTCGGAATGAAATTCTTGTCGAACGATTTTTTTCTCAATAAAGAAAACAGGGAAAAATTAAAGCTCACGGCCAATTATGTCGTCGAAAACGCCAGGGCGCATAATTATATCATTTTTAAAGAACTGCCTTCCAAACTGCAGAAACCCGGAGAAAAATATCAGAAGTCCGGCAATTGGCGGGATGGTTCCTGGGCTTTTAAAAAAATCGCCGAAGGGATCGCACCTTTTGATGTTAACGCGGTTTTTTACCCCGAAGCTCTGAAAGTGCTCAAAGATTTCCAGGAAAAACTGGGCATCAGGATCGCGGATATCGATAAGCTGATTTTGAAATGGCAGAATAAGAAAAAGGAGTATCTTTTTAAAAACGCTGACGGCAGGATCGCTTACGCGCTGGCTTTGTATAATTCAGAACCCAAGAGCAAAAAAAGCCTGTGGAAAAAAATGGAGGTGAACCATCTGGATGAGTCGTATTTGTATACTTACAGCATCGCGTCGAAAGAAGAAGCCGAAAGTTTTTGCGATCGTTTGCTGGATAAAAAGTATTTTTATACCGAATCAGGGCCGCTGCTTATCGCTAAAAATAATACTTACGGATATACTACGGCGGAGTATCACGGATTGGTGATCTGGGTCAAACAAACTGCTTTTACGATCTTGGCTTTAAGCCGGATTTTAAAAACGGCGATCATTGAGGAGTGGGACAAGGAATTGATCAGGAAGATCAAGAAGGCTATTTTGATAACCTCGGAAAATACTCTTGGCGCTTTTGAAAAAATGGGGTCTATCCCCGAGCTTTACTGGGATGATAATGGCAGCGCGAGATTGTTTTCCGATCAGCCGAACGTGCAAGTATCGCTTTCTAAGGTGCAGCTCTGGAGCGCGGTGGGTGCGCGGCGCATTATCAGGAAATATTATCAATTATTAACCGATTCAAGATATAAAATATGAGTAAAAATATTTATCTCGGCGTTGATGTCGGCGCGACTAAGACAATTTTTTTAACGGTGCAAATTAAAGGAGCGAAGTATAAGATTTTAGAAGCTATTAAGGTTGCGACCCCGAAGGTAGAAGCGGAAATTTTGGAAATGGTTGAGAAAAATTTTATGAACTTAGCGGAAAAATATAAAATCGGCGGCATTGGAATCGGATTTTGCGGACCGGTGGATTATAAAAAAGGCATAGCGATAAAAGGGCCGCGGCTGAGAACGGGCGAAATTGAATTTAAGAAAGATCTTGAAAAAAAAGTAAAAACTAAAGTCGCCGTTGACAATGATGTCAAATGTTTTCTTTTTGCCGAAAGTGCTTTTGGCAAGGCGCAGGGAAAGAAAAATGCGGTATTTTTGACCCTTGGCACTGGTATAGGAGGCGGGATAATAATCAATGGCAAGATCTATCGGGGGGCTGCCAATTTTGCCGGAGAATTTGGGCATATGCGAATAGGCGAGATTGGCAAGGAAGAAGACTTCGAGTTAATAAGTTCGGGGACAGGGTTGGTTAATGTTTATAAAAAAATTACCGGAGAAATTTTAAACAGTTTTCAGATCGTTGATTTGGCCCAAAAAAAAGATTTTAGCGCTTTAATGGCAACTGATGCTGTTTCGAAAACTTTAGGCATACTTTTGGCAAATATAATTCAAAGTTTAAATCCGGAAATAATCGTTCTTGGCGGAGGATTATCGGAAGTGGATTTGATTATCAACAAAGCCAAAGAATACGCAAAAAAGAAGGTTTTTTTGCCGGTTTTGGCTAAAACTCCGATCGTGGTTTCAAAACTTGGACAAAATGCCATTGCTCTCGGCGCGGCATGGATGGCGAGTGAAGCAACATGAAAGAATAGATTTAAACAAATGAAGCATCAAAATAAATATTTAGAAAAAATACAGGCGGAAATTGACTTGCACGGGTTTACCAAAAATGAAGCCAATATTGCTCTGGGCAATTTTTTAAAAGATGCTGAAAACAAGAAATATAAAAAAGTAAGAATAATCACAGGCAAAGGCTTGCATTCGGAAAGCGGACGAGGGGTATTGAGCGAATATATTAAAAAAGCCCTTGAAAGTAAGGGCTTAAAATATTCTAACGCTAAAATATCCGAAGGAGGAGATGGCGCGATCGATGTTGAATTGGATTAAAGCAATTTGACCGATAAAATTATTGACCAAAAGGTTTATGAACTGTATGGATTGATGGAGGAGGAGATTAAAATTGTTGAAAATAATAAAAATTAAAAAGGACAAGTCGCGATCTTATCCTTTTATTATTTTGCAATTTATCCCCGGGAGCGACGAGGATCATTGCCGTAGGAGTTGCGCCAGCCAATAGTTCCATCTAGGTTTTGAGCTAGAAGTTCCGCTTGGCTATTTTTGGCTACTTCAATTCCTTTTTCAACCGCTTCTGCTTTTGTTTCAAAAATTCCGGCTGCTCTTTCAGCCCCAACAGTTTTAACTTTCCAGCCCTCGTCAGAAGGGCTAATGAAGACCTGTTTTGACATAGCAATTATAGGTTATTAATCTTCACCTTAGATTCAGATTAGGTTAATTGGCTAGTTTCTAAGGAACTAGTAAGAGTGCACTTTCTACAGCGCATTTTAGCAGATATATAAACAGATGTCAATGAGTTTACGCACTTGACAAGTAGCAAGAGAAATAATATACTAAAAGTAGAATAAAATAAACGATATATATGCATTATGTACAACAAAAATTATTTAATCTTGCGGATAAAATAAACTTAAAACGAGACGGTTTAAGACAAATTGGTAGGTTGGTGGGCGAGCCTCATCCTTTTAAAATTTCTTATCATTTAAAAAAGTTAGAAGAAAATGGGTTTATAGTAATTGATAAAAAGACCGGGGGTATAAAAAGGATGAAAGAAGGCGAAGTTCAAAAAGGATTATTTATTACCATTCCTGTTTTAGGAGAAGCAAATTGCGGAGAAGCAACAATTTTTGCTGTTGAAAAAATTTCGGGGTACATAAGAGTATCAAAAAATATAATAAAAGTTGGCGATAAAATGTTAGCCGTTAAAGCTTCTGGTAATTCGATGAATAAAGCCAATGTAAAAGGACAAAATATTGAAGATGGTGATTATGTTATTGTGGATTATGGCGGACAACCTCAAAATGGAGACTATGTTTTGTCTATAATCGATGACTGTGCAAATATAAAAAGGTTTTCAATGGATTCAAAAAATAAAACAATATCATTATTTTCGGAATCAACGGAAAATCATCCGATTATATTTATTCACGAGAAGGATAGGTTTTTAATAAATGGTGTTGTAAAATATGTTATTAAGAAGCCAATAGTAAGTTGGTCAAAATAATATTTATGTCGAAACAAGAATCTAAATCATGGAATAATGTTCCATTTAAAACATGGGAGTACGAAGAACAAACAAAAATGAAGCATAGGGTTCTTAGTTATTATTTTCCTCAATGGTTGCAAATATTGGGTAAATGGAATAAGGGACTAAATTACATTGATGGTTTTGGGGGAATAGGAGCATATCACACTAAAAAAGATATTGAAGCTAATAAATATTTATCTAATAATTTTGGTTCTCCCGTTGTGGCTGCTTTGCAAATTAAGAAGTTGATAGAAAATAGTAAAATCGGTAAAGCCAGCATTGTTATTATAGATGAAGATAAGGGAAATATACAAAACTTAAAGGAAGTTCTAGGGTACAACAAAGTAAATACTGAAAATATTCAATTTATAGAAGGGAATTTTGATCAAGAAATCAATAGAATTTTAGATTCTTTTGAGAAAGAAGTGAAATCACTGGCTCCAACATTTTTTTTGATTGATCCTTTTGGTTTTTCTCAAGTAAAAATGGAAACAATTGCAAGAATTTTGAAACAACCTAAATCGGAAATAATTATAAATTTTATGTATAATGCAATTCAAAGATGGGTTAGTCATCCTAATCCTAAATTGCAAATTCATTACGATAATTTATTTGGCTGTAAAGAGTGGAAAAAATATATAGGTAAAAGGACAGATGAAAAAGAAAGATATTTAGTTAGTTTGTTTAGGAAGCAGTGCAAGGAGTATGGGAAGGCTAAATTTGTATATCCGTTCAGGTTAAGTTTTCCAGATAAAGATATGCCATATTATTATCTTTTTCATCTTTGCAATCATCAATTAGGCTGTATTAGGTTTAAGGATAGTTTTGCTAAGTTTAATATTGGAGATTTAGAATATAAAGGAAATGGTTTTAAACAAGAATCATTATTTAAACCTTTGGAAAAAAATCAAAAAAGAGAAATTTTTATTGATAATTTATTAAGTAAGCTTAAACGTAAAAAGATTTCTTATGGCAGTTTATTAAATTTAATTATTGATGAATGTGATTTTTTGGAAAGTGGGATTAAAAAGATATTACAAGAACTTGAAAAAAGTGGTATAATTAAAATAGATGGTAATGGAAGAACACGAAAGGGTGGTATTGACAATAGCGATATCATTATTTTTTAATAACGCATAATCTTATGCAAAAAATCACTCGCAAAACACTTTTATACAAAAGCGGTGTGGAATATGCTGACTATGGCTTAAATCATGTCGAAGGATGTTCTCATGGATGCACATATCCTTGCTATGCGATGATGATGAAAAAGCGCTGTGGAATTATTAACAGCTATAAAGAATGGTTAAAGCCTAAAATTGTTAGTAATGCTTTGGAATTGTTGGACAAAGAAATTCCCAAATACAAAAAAGACATAAAATATGTTTTTTTATGTTTTGCAACGGACCCTTTTATGTATAAGCAAAAAGAAATTTGTGATTTAAGTTTAAAAGTTACTGAGAGACTAAATAAAGATAATATAAAATCGGTTTGCATAAGCAAAGGCATTTATCCGAAACAATTGGTAAAAAAAGAAATTTATGGAGCTGATAATGAATATGGTTCAACAATAGTATCTTTATTGGAAGATTTTAAAAAAAAGCATGAGCCTTTTGCCGCGCCAATTAAAGAGAGAATTAAGGCATTAAAATTTTTGCATGACAGCGGATTAAAAACTTGGGTAAGTATGGAGCCATATCCTACGCCGAATTTTATCAAGCAAGATATAGAAGAAATTTTAAGAGAGATAAAATTTGTTGATAAAATAGTTTTTGGCAAATGGAATTATAATGGCATGGTTGGCTATTTTAAAGATTACAAAACTTTTTATAATGATTCCGCCTATAAGGTTATAAAATTTTGTGAAAAAAATAATATAAAATGCCATATTAAACAGGGTACAATAGATGATAATTCCATCTTAAAACAAAAAGAAAATACTAGTGAATTTAGAAAGTTATTATTACGGTATAATGCGGTTTAAATGATATTAAAAGGTATTATGTAGGATATAAATTAAAACAGGGCAAATAGCCCTGTTTTATAAATGATGATAAAAATTTGTTTATTATAAAATTATTTTCGCGAATTTTCTTTTTCCAGCTTTGATCACCATTCCGCTTTTAATTTCAATTGCCGTTTTCCAGTCAGAAATAATTTTGCTATCGATTTCCACGGCTTTGCCTTCCACCAATCTTTTGGCCTCGCTTTTTGAAGAAGCGAGTTTTATTTTTACCAGCAGATCCAGAATTGCCAGGGATTTTTCGCTGATCTTGATTTCCGGCATTTCGCTTGGCACTCCTTTGTCGCGGAAGATCTTATTGAATTCTTTTTCCGCTTTGGCCGCTTCGGCGGCTCCATGATACATTGTGACGATTTCTTTGGCCAGGCGGACTTTGGTGTCGCGAGGATTAAGTTTTTCGCTCACGATCCCTTTTTCTATCAATAATATTTCTTTTCGTGAAATTTGCGTGCAAAGAAGAAAATATTTCAGGATCAGCTCGTCCTTCATCGACATAATTTTTCCAAATTGTTCATTCGGATTATCGGAAATATTTATGACGTTTTCCCAGCTGGTGCTCATTTTGCGGTTATCAGTTCCTTCCAGCATTTGGGTTGTCATAATATCTTGCTGGTTTTGGCCGTAAAATTTTTGTATTTCGCGCCCGGCTTTCAAATTGAACAATTGATCAAAACCGCCGATCTCGACATCCGCCTTGATCGCGACGGAATCATATCCTTGCATTAATGGGTATAAAAACTCTCTTAAGCTTACTTCTTCGCCTTTCTCATCTCTCTCTTTGAAATTCCGGCGGGCCATCATTTGCCGGATGGTAAAAATTTCCGCCAGCTGTCCGATCTCCTGGAAGGTCAGTTTTGCCAGCCATTCGCTATTATAGCGCAATTCTACTTTTTCCATATCTAAAATCTTGCCGACTTGTGTTTTGTAATTGGCCATATTCTTTTTTATTTGTTCTTCGCTTAAGAACGGGCGCTTTGCCAGCTTGTCCGAAGGATCGCCGATTTGAGCGGTAAAGTCTCCGATTATCAGCACGATCTTATGTCCCAATTCCTGGAATTGTCGGAGTTTCCAGAGAAGGGAAGCTCTGCCAAGATGTATTTTTTCTCCGGTTGGGTCAATGCCGTGCTTGATCCTGAGTTCTTTTCCGTTTCTCAGTTTTTTTTCCAGGCTTTCACGGATAAAAATTTCTTCCACCCCGCGAGTTAAAAGCTCTTTGATCTTGTTGTCGTCAATGATAATTTTTGGCATAAATTTATTTTAATATTTTAACAAAACCCGAGATTATTTTTAGCATTATGTTCATATGCTGATCCGCCCACTGGCGGAGTTAATATGACTCCAATTTATCATAATTATTGATTCAAAGCAAGCTGACAGAGCGGATGGCTTAACTTGTTGTCAAAGCTTCGTTTTTGTTGTATTATTATTATTGTTTATGTATCAATTATGTTTTTATGGCAATACGAAAAAGATATCCCAGCAGAGGCTCATCATCAACGAACAGCGGGTTCTTTTTGAATATTAATCCGCTTAAAAGGCCTTCTCGCGGTTTCGGCCTCAGAAAAAAAAGAGGCATTGTAAAAACTTTGCTGATTTCGGCGATAGTTTTATTTTTTTTATCGCTAATCGGCGGCGCCGGAGCTTTTCTTTATTTTTCCAAAGATCTTCCTGATCCGTCCAGTTTAAGGAACCGAGAAGTGACGGAGTCGAGCAAGATATACGACGCTACCGGCAAGATTTTGCTTTATGAAATGCATGGCGAGGAAAAACGGACCGTTGTCAAGATTGGTCAAATTTCTCCTTATCTGAAAAACGCGACAATCGCGACGGAAGACAAGAATTTTTATTCGCACGAAGGAGTTGATTTAAAAGGCATTACCCGAGCACTTTGGCGGGGTATTGCGGCGCGCGATATGCAGCAAGGGGGTTCGACTATCACCCAGCAGCTGATTAAAAACTCCATTCTCAGTAAAGAGAGAACATATACCCGCAAGATCAAAGAATGGATCCTGGCGTTTCAGTTGGAAAGAAAATTTTCCAAAGACCAGATATTTGAAATGTATTTGAATCAAATCCCATATGGCTCAAATGCTTATGGGGCTGAAGCAGCCAGCCAAACTTTTTTTGGAAAATCCGCCAAGGATATGACTGTAGGCGAGGCTTCAATATTAGCCGTATTGCCTAAAGCGACAACCTATTATTCTCCATACGGAACTCGCCGTGAGGAATTGAAAACTCGCGCCGAAAAAGTCATAAAAGACATGAAAGAGCAGGGGTTTATTAGTGGCGAAGAAGCAAAAGCGGGGATTGAAGAGAATGCTTTGGAAAAAGTGCGGCCTTTCAACGATAAAATCATCGCGCCGCATTTTGTAATGATGGTCCGAGAATATTTGGCCGATAAGTATGGCGACAATGTTCTGGAAAAAGGAGGCTTAAATATAACCACTTCGCTTGATATGGAAAAGCAAAAAATTGCGGAAGATGCAGTGCTTAGCGGGGTTGAAAAAAATAGCAAGAAATACAAAGTTGGCAACGCCGCCTTGGTTGCCGTTGATCCCAAAACCGGATATTTATTGGCGTTGGTGGGGTCAAAAGATTATTTTGCGCCGGCGTCTTTGCCGGAAGGGTGTACGCCGGGAAAAAATTGCGTATTTGATCCGAACACAAACGCCGCTGTCTCTATGCTTTCTCCGGGGTCTTCACTGAAGCCTTTCGTTTACGCCGCTTTATTTAAAAAAGGATACACGTCCAACACGATTTTATTTGATTTGGAAACCGAATTCAATATTGCTTGCGATCCGCTTCATGCTCCTATTATTTCGGGAATAAAAGAGAAAGATTGTTATCATCCCGATAATTACGATTTGAAATTTAGGGGCCCGATTTCAGTAAGAAACGCTTTGGCCCAGTCTCTTAATATTCCGGCAGTGAAAGCGTTTTATCTGGCGGGTATGGATAAAAGCATCGAGACCGCCAATGATTTCGGAATAATTTCCATAGACAAAAAAAGAGACTCAAATCTTTCTTTGGTTTTGGGCGGAGGCGGAGTTAAACTTTTGGAAGAAACTGCCGCCTATGGAGTTTTTGCCAATGAAGGAATAAAAAAAGACCTCAAGATGGTTTTAAAAGTTGTTTCAAGCGATGGCACTGTTTTGGAAGATAATACCGCTGACAATCCCGGCAAAGAAGTTTTGGATAAAAATATTGCCAGAGAAATTACTGATGTGCTCTCTGACAATGAAGCGCGAACTCCGATGTTTGGCGCGGCCAGCCCGCTATTTTTTCCCAATCGTCCCGTGGCGGCTAAAACCGGAACAGCCAACGATTATCGCGCTGCTTGGACAGTCGGTTATACGCCGAGCTTGGTGGCCGGAGTTTGGGCGGGGAATAATGATAATTCTGAGATGAATCGCGCCGGCGGCGTTTCGGCGGCGGCTCCGATCTGGCGTAATTTTATGGATCGCGCGCTAAAAGATACGCCGGTGGAAGAATTCGTTAAGCCTGAAATTCCGATAACCGGAAAAAGCATGCTGGATGGGCAATTTGACGGCGGAATAACCGTGCTTATTGACAGAGCTTGCGGCGATAAATTAGCCAAGCCGGACGTTGCCATTGAAAGAGTGGAGCCGAGAAGTTATAAGCTGGCGCATAATATTTTGTTTTATGTCGACAAGGAAGATCCTCTTGGCCCGATCCCGGCTAATCCCCAGATAGACCCGCAGTATAATAATTGGGAAAATTCGGTTATGGAATGGGCTGCCACCAATGGTTATAAAAATGAAACCCCTCCCACGGAATATTGCGAAGTTCCTAATTTTGAAAAAGCGAAAGTTTCCATTATCGCGCCTTTTAACGGCGAAACGATTAGACCGATGACGGATAGCGCTTCTTCCGGTTCCAGTTTAAAAATCGCGGCAAGTATTTATTCCACGAGCGGAATAAATCAGGCCAATTTCTTTTTTGACGATAGTTTGATCGGGACCAGGTCCAGCGCGCCTTGGGAGGTAAGCTTGCCTCTGAATAAAAACAGCCAAAACGGCAATCATAAAATTTCCGTAAAAGTTTTCGACAGGTCAAATATTGAAACCTCCGACACTGTAAACGTGATCTTTGATCTCGATTTTCTCAATCCGGAAATTTCCGTAAAAGAACCGATTTGCGGAAGATATGATTGTTTTGTAAGCGCCACAGCCACTGATAGCGGAAGCGGCGTGGGAGGCGTGGATTTTTATTATCAAAGGACGGGAACAGGCGTAATTCAAATAATTAACGTTATGCCGATCGTGGACGGAGCTTTGTATCAAATAGTTTGGCCGATCGATATGCTGGAAAAAACGTCTTATGAGGTTTGGGCAAAGGCGGTTGATAAGCGGGGCAACGAAGCGGTAAGCGGAAGAAAGAGCGTGATTGTTAAATAAAATATATTTGTTTGAATGGTCCGGACTTCCGATAAAGTTGTTACTGTTCGAAAGTGTTTTTTGGAAAAATTAAAAATCAGCCAATGAAAATCAGGCTGGTTTTTTTGTAAAAAAAGAGGCTCATTAGGTAAAGATGAGCCAAAGTATGTATTAAAATAGTGTTTGTTGCGTCGATTGCGGTATTGGTGCTAAAAAGTTTCTTTCTCTCATTGCTATGCAGCTTATAGCTTTTGCCTCGTTAGGCTCCCAAGTTTCGTTAGTTTCGTTGTTGCTTGTATCGATTATTTTGCCCGTTGGCATTATTATTGCGCTCATTAAGACAAGTTGCACTTTGTCTTTTGTGCGTAATATTCTTACTTCTTTTACCTCTTCGCCTATAGGCAATTGGGTTTCTTTTGTTGCACTTATCACTACAGGCCCGATGTCTTTTGTTGGTGTTTTTTTTCTATGAAAAATAAATATTTCCTCCTTTTTACCTATTAAAATCATAGCATAAATTTTAAGAAAAATCAAAATTATTTTTTATAGTTATTCCCAAATTAATAATAATTTTGTAAAAGATTCTTACAGCGTGCAATTTACCTGATTCCAGGTAGCCATATTAGCGTATCCCATTCCTTGCAAGATCACCGCGATCGCCATCCAAGCGATAAAAATAATAGCTATGCCGATGATCGCGCTGGTGACGGCGGATTTAGCCAGGCTGATTTTTCCGGGATTTCCGGCCGAAAAAGCATAGAGCAATCCGGCGATAACGAGAATAAATACCCCGATGCCGACTGACAAGGTCATAACAAAATTAATGATATTTTTCAGCATATAGAACAAAGCACAAAGGGTGCAGGGAGCGGATTCGTCGATTAAATCAGGTCCGCTGGCAGGAATCGCATTAGCCAGTCTTCCGCAAGGAACAAGTCCGCCGGTGGGAGGAGGCGGGGGCGGAGAAACATTTATTATTGTCTGGCAGGTAGATGTTCCGCTTCCCGTAGCAGTCATTATGTAAGTGGTGGTAGCGGCGGGAGAAACATTTATACCGCCGGTGTTTACAGGAGTTACGCTTCCTATACTATTATCAATAGTGGCAGAAGTGGCATTAGCGGTAGTCCAAGTTAAAACAGAAGAATCGCCGGAAACAATAGAAGCGGGAGAAGCAGAGAGAGTGCATGTGGGAGGGGGTGAACCAGTATTCTCATATGCAAAGCTTATTCCAGCAGTAGTTCCAATCAATAAATCATAATCTCCATCATTGTCTAAATCGGCAAAAGCAGGTCGAGCATAATATCCAACATCAAAAGAAACATCCCAAGCAGATTCGTATATCCAAGTAGGACTGGTCTTTGAACCGGTATTCTTGTATGCGACAGATAATCCATCATATTTTCCAATCAATAAATCATAATCTCCATCATTGTTTAAATCGGCAAAGGCAGGAGCGGACAAGTCTGCAACATTAGGAGCATCCCAAGCAGGTTTGGCTGTCCAAGTAGGACTGGTCTTTGAACCGGTATTCTCATAAGCATAACTTACTCCGATAGTTCCTCCACTGTTTCCTCCTATCATCAAATCATAATCTCCATCGTTGTCTAAATCGGCAAAGGCGGGTCGAACCATAAATCCAACATCGGGAACACTCCATGCAGGTTTGGCTGTCCAAGTAGGACTGGTCTTTGAACCAGTATTCTCGTAAGCGGCAGATGATCCGAAATGTTCCCCAATTAATAAATCATAATCTCCATCGTTGTCTAAATCGGCAAAGGCAGGAGCGGCTTCTTCTCCAACATCGGGAGCGTTCCATACAGGTTTGGCTGTCCAAGTAGGACTGGTATTTGAACCGGTATTTTCATAAGCATAACTTACTCCCCCTTCTTCCCCAATTAACAAATCATAATCTCCATCGTTATCTAAATCGGCAAAGGCAGGAACAGATGTACCCCCTACATCAGGAGCATTCCAAGCAGATTTGGCTGTCCAAGCTACTACTTGAGCAGTAGCCATGGGAATGCTCTTGATAAATAATAAAGCAAAGATTAGACCAACTAACCCAACTAAAACAATAGATTTTTTGAGAAAGAAAAAAGACATAGAATTAATTAATTTGTTTCACTATGATAATGCATAATATCAATAGTGAAATTATAAAATTATTATTTTTATTTTTTTAATTATTTAATGCTTCAATCCTCGGCAATTTTTTCCCATTAAAAATTTTAGCCTTATTGTTTTTCTGGTAGAAATACTATTTATAGTAAACTCGCTTTTCCCGGCCACTTGATTCCCAAATGGTCATAAGCCGCTTTGGTCGCGACTCGTCCGCGGCTGGTGCGGTCGAGAAGCCCCAACTGGAGCAAAAACGGTTCATAAATGTCCGAAATCGTTTCTTCGTCCTCATGGCTTGCGGCAGCCATCGTTTGGATGCCGACCGGTCCGCCGGAAAATTTATTGATAATAATATCAAGGATCATTCGGTCAGTGGCTTCAAGCCCCAGATGATCGACTTCCAGCATTTTAAAAGCTTCCTCGGCGATATTTTTGGTGACGATTCCATTGCATTTCACTTCCGCATAGTCGCGGACGCGCTTCAATAGGCGATTGGCGATTCGGGGGGTAAAGCGGGAAGACTGGGAGATGGTTTTTAATGCCCCATCATCAATGTCTATTTTTAATAAACCGGCTGATCTTTTGATTATTTTTTCAATATCGTCTTGGGCGTAAAAACTCAAGTGATATGTCGAGCCAAAACGATTTAGAAGCGGAGAAGTCAAGAGTCCGATTCTGGTAGTGGCGCCGATCAGGGTAAAACGCGGCAAATTAAGGCGAAGAGTTCTCGCGGAAGGCCCTTTGCCGATGATTATATCCAGCGCGAAATCTTCCATGGCCGGATAGAGGACCTCCTCGATCAATTTATTCAGGCGATGGATTTCGTCAATAAACAAAATATCGCCATCTTCCAAAGACGAAAGAATGGCGCCGAGATCGCCGACTTTTTCTATAGCCGGGCCGGAAGTGATCTTGATATTGCTTTTGAATTCTTTGGCAATAATGTGAGCCAGAGTTGTTTTTCCGAGCCCCGCCGGTCCATGGAGAAGGGTGTGTTCTATGGGCTCGCCCCGTTTTTTTGCCGCGGCGATAAAAATCTCGATATTTTTCTTGATTTTTTCCTGTCCAATAAAATCACTCAAGCTTTCCGGCCTTAAAGCAAAGTCCAGCTTTTCGTCCTCAGGTTTTTCCTTTGGCTGAATAATTGACATAAGATATTTATTTTAAATTTAACAGATTTGATAATTTGGGTTTTCTGGGGTTGACAAATTAAATAGACCTGTTATAATGAATAGTTCACCGCATATTACGCCTTATGGCGAATATAGCACGAAGAAAAGTAAAGAAAGATAGTGTTAGACGCTATTTTTCTGTAGACGAGTTCTTTTTTGCTTTTAGCGGAGAATGTTACACGGGAGTTTTTATGGAATTTGGGTAATTTGGGCGGCAAGTGCAAGCTTCTGTCTGGATTATACCCCAAAAAACTCTTGTTGTCTACAGAAAAATATTGTCTAGCCGATGGAAAAAATCACCTCGCTTATTCGAGGTGATTTTTGGTATATAAACATTTTTAATATATGTTTTTTACATTTCTCCGGCGGCTTTTTCCACTTCGCTGATAGTAGTGATCCCTTCCATGGCTTTCAGCAATCCGTCTTGTTTGAGGGTCATCATTCCTTCCTCGACGGCAACTTTTTCTATTTCGGAAGTTGGCGCGTAATCTAAAATAAGTTTTTCTGTTTTCGGAGAGATCAAGAATACTTCAAAAATTCCGATTCTTCCTTTGTAGCCGTGATTGCATTTTGGGCACCCTTTTGATCTCCAGAGGGTTTCTGCTTTGCCGGCGGTTTTAGTTTGCATGGCGGCGGGGATATCAGATAATAATTTTTTGATCTTTTCTTGCACTTCCGGAGCGGGAGAATATTCTTCTTTGCAAAACGGGCAAAGTTTTCTTACCAGCCTTTGGCTGATGATCGCATTGGTAGCCGAGGGGATCAAGGCCGGCCGTACGCCTAATTCTATAAGACGGGGGATCGCGCCGACAGCGCTATTGGTGTGAAGAGTCGAAAAAACCAGGTGTCCGGTGAGTGCCGCCTGGATTCCCGCCGAAGCGGTGTCAGGGTCTCTCATTTCTCCAACCATGATAATATCGGGATCTTGCCGCATGATCGCGGAAAGTCCGTTGGCAAAAGTATAGCCCCCTTCCTGGTTTACCGCGGTTTGAGAGATGCCGGAAATTTTATATTCGATCGGATCTTCGATAGTGATTATTTTTGTGCCGGGTTCGTTTAAGATATTGATAAAAGCGTAAAGAGTGGTTGTCTTGCCGCTTCCGGTAGGACCGGTAACCAAGATCATTCCATTTGGCTTGGAAATCTCATGGTTGATCTTTTTTAATATTTCCCCTTTTAATCCGATATTTTTTAGGTCCAGAGAGGCGGTGCTTTGATACAGCAAGCGCATAATTATTTCGTCTCCGAAAGCGCTTGGCAAAAGGGCAAGGCGAATATCGGTGTTTTCTTTCCCGATCGCCAGGGTAAATCTGCCGTTTTGCGGAACTCCGGAAATATTCAGCTTAACACGCCCAAGCATTTTTATGCGGTTAGAGAGAGAAGTATAGATATTTTTTGGAAAAATAGCCATATCCGAGAGAACTCCGTCGATACGATAGCGCAAGCGAATTTCGTCCGCGCGCGGTTCAAGATGGATATCGCTGGCTTGGGCTTTTACCGCTCCGGCCATAATAATTCCCAATGTTTCGCCGACCGGAGCGCTGGTTATTTTTTCCGTAAGCTTGCTCAAGTCGACGATGCTTTTTTCAATATCGTTCAGTTCTTCCTCGTTTAGAGTTAAGAGCTGGTCCAGCTTGTTTTTCGCGATCAAACTCGTGTCATAGTTTTCCCAGGCTCTTTCAAGGCTTGCCTGAGAAACTATTATGGTTGTAATATTATAGCCTTTTTCTTCCAGTTCTTTCATTATTTCTTGAGTTTTTACATTCATCGGATCCAGAGTGGCAAGGTGAAGTTTTTGCCCGACTCTGTAAATAACGGCTATTTTCCCTTGCTGGGCTTTTTCAAGAGTAATTGTGGAAAGCGCGTCCGCTTCAATCGGCACAATATTCAGGTCCAGATAAGAATAGCCCAGAGCCTTGGCTTTGGCAGCGGTTTCTTTTTCTTTTGACTCCTGGAGGATAGATTTGATTTTTTCATGCCTTTCCTCCCGCTTTTTTTCGGTATTTATATATTGTTTGGAAACATCAGATTTTCTAATAGTCATAAAAACATTTTAACATTTTAACATTCTAGCATTTTAACATTTTTAATACCAATGCTTAGAATTAAAAAACTAGAATTATTACTATTATTCTAGTATGTTTACGGCTTTAATGCAATGCGTGGCAGAGAGGAAAAGCCTATTCGATCGCCCCCATTCTTTTTTGAGAAATTTTTATAAATAATTTCAGCTTAGCCAGGATTTTTTCTTCAAAATCAATAATTGACAGATTTGTTTCGGAAATAATGATTTTATGATTTATCTTTTCCCCGTTCAGTTCGCGGGTCAAAGTTTTTGCGTCAAATATTCTGTCCATCCAGATATTGCCGATAATTTTTTCATTATCCTGGTAAACGATAAACAAAATATCAATATCTTTTGAGTTATTGACCAATTCATTTATGGCCATATCAATATCATGCGGGTTAGCGTTATTTTTTTCAAAATCATTCTGGCTTAATTTCGCCCAAGCCAGAGAATATCCCGGATCAAAGTTCATGTTGTTCACGATCTGTCCGATAAGCCTCAACACGGAAAGAGGCTTGGTTTTGTAAAAATTTTTTATGATCTCTTCCTGTTTCGCGCCTGCGGCGAGCAAAGACGCGGCTGTGCTGAATGTGTTCGGATTAATGGCGCTTGACTGGAAATTGTTAGTTTCAGCGATAATTCCGGCCAAAAGCAAAGTGCTGATCTCTACGTCGTTTTTTTCGGACAGGATCGCGTCTTTGAGCCCGGCCACGATTTCCGCGGTAGAGGCCATCGTAACTTCTATCAAATTGACAGTGCCAAAATATTCATTGGAAGGATGGTGGTCGATATTGATGATCGGCGTTTGGAAAAAAAGTTCCGTGTTGTCAAAGTAAATTTTCCCCAAAGATTCCAGGTCGGGAGCGGATATGGTAAAGATCAGGTCGTATTTAAATTTGGATGGTTCAAGGTTCAGTGAATTTTTATTGATGCCGTCGGATTTGGTAAGAACATTTATGCTCAATATATTGCCGATTTGTTCATAAGACAATTCTTTGATCTCGTTATGCCCCACATCAAGGGATATTTTGTATGTGCGTTCGCCGGAAACATGATGATGGATCTCTTCTTGCGCAGGCAAGAATAAAAATTTTTCCGCGATTGCGTTAGAGCAGGCAATGCGCGGATCTTTATCCAGTTTTTTTAAAATTAAAAAAAGCGCTAAAGCACTTGCGATGGCGTCGCCCTCCGGATTTTTGGGAATTAAGATCAAAGGGCGGGAGCTTTTTTTGATCATTTCGTAAGTTTGTTGTTTAAGGCTTAAGGCCATAAAATTAATTCAAAAATAAAGCAAATTTTGTTAATATATTTCTATGTTAATTCGTTCGCCTTGTTTCGCCTTCGGCAAGACGGTGAAGCTAATATGTCAATTTACACTATATTCAAAAGTTAGTCAAGGGCTTGGCTATTTCTTTTTAAAAGGCAAAGACAACGAAACGATGTTGGTAGATTAACTCGGTTATTTTTTTGCCCAAAAACGCGGAAAAGAGTA
The DNA here is from genome assembly GCA_030693205.1 of bacterium. Lineage (NCBI taxonomy): Bacteria > bacterium. The sequence continues at coordinate 94,086 of JAUYBG010000011.1, read as the reverse complement.
TAATATAATAAGAATAGTTATAAAGTTTTTAAAGTTGAAAGTTTTAAAGTTAAAAACTATAATTTATGCCGGGAAACACAGAACGTTTTGGGGTTAAGGAGTATCTAAGAAAAATTATAATGGGTTTTCAGCTTATTGCAAGTTTGGCGTTGGGTGTTTTTGTCATTGCTGTTTTGTATTTTGCGCTGAAATATTTTAATGTTCCGCTGTATAGCGGGGAACAAACCATAGAAGCGCAAAAAATAGGCAATTGGGAGTTTCCGGATGCTAGCTATGTTTTGAAAAATTTTGAGAATATTGCCCTCGATAATAAAAATATCGGCGTGGTAACGATAAAAGACAAAAAAAGCGGCAATACGCTGATGATTTTCGACGTCAGCTTTACCCGAGAAGAGATTCTGAAAATAAAAGACAATATTCAAAAAAAACTTTTGGAAAAATACGGCCTGGGAAATTCTTATTTAAAGAGCAGCGGGAATAAGACAGGAAGGATCGGAGAAGAATTTGTTTATAGCGTGGTTGGGTGGAATAGCGCGGACGGCGCCAAAACGGGGATCATCGGCAGTCTGGATTGTTTAAAAAATAAGAGTAGCGGCGGCAATATCATAGCCGTTGCTGTTAATAGTTCTGTAAAATACAGCGAAGGAAGAACCCTGAATTTTATTAATACTTTAGATTGTCCGGTTGGCGGTGAAAACGGAGAAAGTGTCGAGGCGAGGGACAAGATAGACACGGACAATGACGGATTAACCGATAAAGTTGAAAAAATGCTGGGCTCGGATCCTTATAAAAAAGATACGGATGGCGATGGATATGATGATTTTGAAGAGATCCAAGGCGGTTATAGCCCGATGATTTTGCGCCCTTGGGATAAATATACTCCGGAACAATTTGAAAAGGTTAAAAAAGATATTAAATATGTCAGCATTGATGTCTATGATAAACTTTTTCCGGAAAATTAATTTATGTTTTTAAGAAATAGAAAATTAAGAAAAAGAAAAAAATGGAAATCGGCAGGAAAAAAATAATTATTGGATTATCGCTGTTTATTTTAGTCGGTTCGTTGGTTGTATTGCTGAGTGGAGCTTCGATGTTTGTAAAAGGAGATAATTTTTTGGAAGGAAATTCAAGCAACGCGGAAAGCCAGAAAAATAAAAGTGAGGGAATTGAACAACGCAGTTATATTTCCAGAATTCTTCCCTACGAGTCAACAACTCCAGTTTCAATAAATTCCGCGTTGTCCGGTCCGGCGGTATTTAAAGAAGAAGTTTCTTTGTCGAATAAAAATTGGAAATATTCTTTTTACGCGCCGGCTGATATCGACTTGAACAGAGAACATTCTTTGGTAATCGGGTTGCATGGTTTTGGCGACAAGGCAAAAGATTATATCAGATTTTGGCAGTCCGATGCCGATAAAAATGGTTTTTTGGTGATCGCGCTGCAAGCTTATTCCAAGACATATCCCAGCGGTGCTACAGTTGAGTCTTATCCGTGGCTTGAAATAAGCGATTTTGCCAAAGCCGCGCTGGCTAATGTTCGGAAAAAATATAAAATAGATGAAAATAAAATATTTCTTACGGGGTATTCGGCCGGCTCGTCAGCTGCTTATATCGTTGCGCTGGATAGCGGCATAAAGTTCCGAGGAGTTATTCCGATTGACGGCTATTTGCCGCTGGAGGCGGGGATCATTGATAAATTAAGCAAAGCCAAAGATGTTAATTTTTATGTGGTGCATGGAGCCAGTGACGCAGAAACGGAAGCGGTGATAAAACAAGAAAAAATACTTTTGCAGTATGGCGCGAAAATGGAATTTAAGATTTTGCCGGATACGAGGCACGAATATCCTGCGTCCGAACACGAGAATATTGTGAAATGGATGATTGGGCTGTAATTACTATGTAAACAAAAAAACAACCAGCAAAAGGTCGTTTTTTTGTTTTAGATCTATTTGTTGCTAAATCTCGTCCAGCATGCTATTATAAATTTATAATTGTTAAAAGAAAATATGGCTGAAAATAAACAATCATCCCCAAAATCAATTTTAATTTTTGTCATTATTTTATTTGTTCTTATTGCGTCATTGAGTGTGGTTAGTTATTTATCTTCCATTAAAAATACTCCGACTATTGCTGTGCAGCCGACAGTGACGCCGACACCAACTCCATCGCCAACTCCAATAATAAGTTCGATTGAGCCAAAACCAGAAAATTTAATCTTAAATGAACTGGATAATGTATTTATAAATAATTTGTTATCCGAATTACCTAAGAATTATATTAAATTTGATACACAGCATATTGAAAGTCTTCGTGATAAAAATCCTAAAAATGTAATTGGAATCAAACCATGCGAGCCAGAGAATGATAACGATGATCCGACTTTAAAGCCAAATTGTTTTACCATATTAACAATTTGGAAAGACAAGGAAAACGAAAGCGATATTAACAGTTACATCGATAGTAATGAAATTCTTAGCTGGTATGAAAAAGCCATAAACGCAAAATTGATAAGAACAAAGTATAATCAACAAGTGCAAATGGTTCATACTCCAGTATCGTTTATGTGTCCAAGCACTGGCGGAGAGTCTTGTTTGAGATACCAATTTGCCTATTTGCTAGAAAATGGTGATATTATAAAAGCCCAAATAAGCTATTGGTCGTTTGCAAATGGAGTGTATGTAGAAAAAACACCTAAAGACGTGACGGATATAGTTAATATTTACAAAAATATTTTATTGAAGTAGAAGGCGCAGGAATGTAGGTTTCCGTAACTTCTGAAAATTATGGAGTTGCCTGTTAATTAATAGTTTCAGCTTTTAATATTGATATTTTAATCCTCCTGTGTTATTACGAATTTATAATTGTTTAAAAATAATATGGCTGAAAATAAATTATCATCACCAAAGTCAATTTTAATTTTAATCTCTGTTATTCTGTTTACCATTGTTGCGGCATTAGCCGTAACAGCTTTTTTATCTTCTGTTGAAAAATCTTCGCCAGTTGCTGTAAAACCGACGGAAGAGCCGATTGTAACATTAACGCCTGAGCCGACAATAGCTTCACCGTTATCTTTAATAAAAAGTGCATCGGAATTAAACAAAGAGATAAAAAATGAATGTCCTTTAAATGTTTTATACGAAAGGTCTGTACAGGGTAAAACACATGTTATTTTTAATAATAAAGACTTGGGAGAAGGACTAGTATATAATCTATCTGGGAATAAGCCGTTATATTGGGATAAAAATAAAAATATAATCTATGATGGAAAAAATTACAGGCAAGGTGGTAGTGTGGTAATTGATGGAAATAATATTGCTTTTATCAGATATGGATATGATGAAAATAAGTCTTGGCAGCCATATATAATTTATAATGGCGAAAATATTGGGGTTGGTGAAGGTCCTAAATTAGATAATGGACATTTAGCTTTCGTGAGAGGGGGACATATAATTTATGATGGCAAAGATTTAGGAGAAGGTGAGATTCCACAAGTCAAAGGAAACGATATTGCGTATATCGTAAATTCAAAAGTAGTTTATAATGGAAAAGATTTGGGAGAAATTTGGGGTTCAGGGTCTCTTCATATGTATGACGGCGGCGTGTTTTTTTCACAACGAAATAATAATAGTATTTGGTATAACGGTAAGGAGATTAAAAAGATTAGTGGTTTGATACGTAATGTTGAAGGCGAAAATGTTTTGTTTGAAAAAATAGTAACAGGCGTTGATGGAGGTCAATATGTTTTTTTAAATGAAAAAGATCTGGGTGAGGGTGGAAATGCTCAAATGAAAAATGGCCACATAGCTTGGGTAAATGGTAATGATATATATTTTGATGGTATTTACATAGGAAAAGGGGAGGGGTCTAGAATTGACGGTAAAAATATTCTTTATAAAGGCGAAGAAGGTGGTAGCTATAGTTTAATTTTTAATGGGAATAACTTGGGGGCTTCGGCAACCGTATTTTTCGCAACTCTTATTGAAGATAATGTTGTCTATACTAAAGATAGTAATTTGTATTGTAATAATGTTGATTTGGGAAAATATATTTGCGATAAAGCCCATGAACATGGACAATGTTTGTATACCAGTCTTAAGGAATAATAATTTAGCTTATAAAAAAAATAATTACATTTTGTCTAACAGAGTTTCAAAAATAATCGCTTGTCTGGGCGATTATTTTTGATTAATATATTTTTTATTAGTATTTTTTGCCTTACTGCTGTAAGCTTGAAAGCTCGCAGTATAAATATTGACAAATTAGCCAAAACATACTATTCTACAGAGGTTCACTTTAATAAAAAGTGATAATAAAGGAGCGAAATGTTCTTTTACAACATAGGGTTAAAAAACGGGGAATCTGGTAGATTTCTATGTATAGACAAAAGAATAAAAATAGAAACAGGTGATAGAAAATGAACAAGAAAGTAAAGGCAATAGATTTACTTGTTAAATTCGGAATACGAATTTGCCAAGTGGCATTAGTTGTGGGATTAATAGTCAGTAGTGTTGCGATGACAGCAAGTGCAACAAAATATGATTATGCCGTTCCGTACATTAATCAGCTCACTGACACCAAAATTGGAGAATCAGCTTGTGGCCCAACGTCAATTGCCATGATATTGAATTATTATTATCCCAAAAGCGACCCCAGTAGTTTAGTTGGACTGAAAGAAGTGTATGGCTCTGGTTTACAGGGATTCACATATTACGAAGAGCCAACTACTCACATAAAAGGACCTGCTATAGGCTTCAAGCTTGTTAGCTTTGCAAATAATAACCAAGGCTTGAAGGATGTCGAGGCAGATTATAGAAAATATTATGCCGAAAATTATATACCTGAGTCAGAACAGTTTTCTGGGATGCGTGGTTCAGAGTATGGATCCCGATATTTAAATCAAATATGGGGCGGAGAAAGTTCTGGTTTCTTTAAAGGTGAAGCTACAATGGCGGATATAATAAAAGAAATTAAGAAAAGGCCTTTGATATTGAGTGTCAGCCATGCATATACAACAGGGCATTTTATCGTTTTGAGAGGTTATGATGAAGGCGATAAGCCTGGTACTTCAGATGACAAATTCTATATCAACGACCCATATCCAAATTGGAGGGTTTGGGATCCAGATTTTCCTGACCCAAATAATGGTGAGGTATCATATGCCACACTTTATAGCTGGATTAATGGCAAAAGAAATATGATAACCTTTAACCCAGAGTTAAGCGATTTCCAAAGAAAATATACAGTTGTAGTTGATACCAATAAAGTTCAACTGGATGATATTGGTAAAATAAGTGAGACTACTAAAGAATATATCTGGAAAACATACTATGGCGCATTGGGAAACTGGAATTACACTATAGAATCTGGACATTGGGCGAAGTGGATACCATCCCTCATAACCGACGGTGACGGATACTATGACATCAATGCAGTTTTCTACGATAATAATGTAGGAGATGATGTAGAATATGTCATATACAATAAAGGCGATGTAGAGATAGGCAAGGTAACTGTAAAACAAGAAAATACGGGTAACTGGCGAACTGTGAATTTGGGAACATATTATCTCACAAAAGCTCAAGAGCCATATGTAAAAATAAATGATGTTCCTGTCGGATTCAATATCGATACAGTACGGTTTGAAAGGATACACGGCTTACAGGCCTCGTATTACAACGAACCAATCTATAGAAACAATCTTGAAACGGTCGCAAAACCCGATGCATTAAGAATCGATCCGAATCTGAACTTCGCCTGGCATATTAATCCCAGTCAACGACCTGTCGAAATCATCAACGATGGCTGGTGGAGCGGAGACTGGAAAGGCTATATAAAAATTGACGAACCGGGAACATATCGATTTAGGCTCACATCCGATGATGGTTCATGGCTATATATAGATGGAGCAATGCTTATCAATAATGGCGGAGATCACTCGCCGCGTGGACTAGAGCAGGATTTGGAACTTGAAAAAGGATACCATAGCATCCTGGTGAAGTATTTTGAAAGCTATGGCGGCGAAGCGGTTCTTAAACTGGAATGGAAAGCTCCGGGAAAAAGTGCTTTCGTACCAATTCCTTTGGATGCGCTGTATGTTTCTGTGCCAAAAGAGCAGCTTGCCATTCTTAAGGTTTCCAAAAAAGCGCCTGCGGCTATGTCCCCAGGAAGTGAAATGACTTATACGCTGTACTACCAAAATTTCGGCGGAGCCTACGATTCACAAGCAGTTCTGGAAGATAAGCTTCCGATCGAAGTGGATTTCGTTTCCGCATCTGGTGGTAAAGTACCCAATGCCGAAAAAGTTATTTCTTGGAACATAGACTCAGTCGCAGCTTTCCCTCAAGGGCTTGGTTCAAAAACTGTTACTGTCAGAATAAATCCTGACAAGGTGATGGCTGGAACCACCGTGATCGAAAATACTGCCACAATCAAATATGGAGATCAAAGTTTCGAGACCAAAGCCGTAACTCAAGTCGTGAAATCGAATCTTCCCGAAAGCGTCACCGTAGACAACACTAGAAACAATATTGGAGGCGAAACTTCAGTCTTCTGGCAAGATCCGATAACATTCAACTATTATAGTTCTTGCGCCGAAAGCGTGGCTATCAATATCCATATGAATGAAGGCGGGTCTGATATATCAGGCGCAATGACTGAGACCGAAGACAATAAGTGGAGCTATACTGTTCCGAAATTCGCGCCTAATCACGGAAGCGCAACTGTAACCTATACTGTCACAGGATGTGAAAAAGCATCGGTGAACTTCAATATCTACATCGATCCTGCCGGATTCGTCTATGATGCGGCCACAGGAGCTCGTATTTCCGGAGCCAGTGTCTGGTTACAGCAACCTGATGGATTTGGCGGTTGGAACAATGTTTCAATAGCAGAAATTCCGGCAAGAATGCAACCCAATGAGAATCCGCTAATAACTAATGCGGACGGTCAATACCAGTGGGATGTCTTGGAAGGAATCTACCGCATACATGTTGAAGCTGCAGGATATTATTCCGCAGACAGTATTGTAGTGAATATTCCTCCACCGGTATTTGATCTGAATGTAGGACTTGTGAGAATCGAAGTTCCTGATTCGATCGCACCAAATACTACGCTTGTACTTTCCGGAACCCTCGGCAATAACAGCTGGTTTACCTCTGATGTTCAAGTAAATTTCACAGCGACAGACAACGAAGGCGGTACAGGTGTTAATACCACTGAATACAGCTTTGACAATATAACATGGAATATCTTTACCACCGCATTTAATATGAGCAGTGAAGGTATAGCCATGATCTATTACAGATCCGTAGATAATGCAGGCAATACTGAGCCAATCAAAAACCAAACCGTCAAAATCGACAAAACTGCACCAGAAATAACCGTAGCTACACCGGTCAACGGAAGCTATGTCTTGAATCAATCAGTAATTGCCATTTGGGCAGCCAATGATCTGATATCAGGAATTGCATCAGCGACTGCGACAGTTCTAAATGGAACACCTATCGATACGGCAACGATCGGAACAAAAAACTTCAGTGTAAATGCCACAGACAATGCCGGAAATCAGGGAACGAAAAATCTGACATACAATGTTGTCTATAACTACAGCGGATTATTACCGCCTATTAATGCAAACGGAAGCAGTTTCAAACTCGGAAGCACGATACCGATAAAATTCCAATTGTGGAATGCAGGTGGAAATAATATTTCTACTGCTATTGCCAGAATTTATCTGACAAACATCACGAACGGAATCATTGGCACAGAAATAAACGGTACTTCCACCAGCAATTCGACGACAGGCAATCTGTTCAGGTATGACAGCATAGCAAACCAGTATATTTTCAATCTGGCAACTAAGCCCTTAACAATAGGAACCTGGCAGATAAGGATTGAACTGGATGACGGAACATCAAGGTACGCGACAATAGGATTAAAAAAATAGGAGGAAACAAAGAACAAAGAATGAATCGAATTAAATCAAGTTAAATTAAAATATTAAAAGCGACCGGAGTTTTCTTAAGACTTCGGATTTTTTTTGCTTGAAATACTAAAAAAAGCTATAATGAAAGCAGTTATAAAGCTGAAAGTTATTAAGTTAAAAACTATAATTTATGGCTGAAACAAAGAAAAAACTAGTTCTTGTGGACAGCAACGCCCTTATGCATCGCGCTTATCACGCAATTCCGCCCCTTACCGATAAAAAAGGCCAGGTGGTTAATGCTGTTTATGGCTTTACCGCGCTGCTGCTTAAAATTATGAAAGAGTTTTCTCCGGATTATATTGTTTGCACTTTTGATATGGCGGCGCCCACTTTTCGGCACAATGAATTTGAAGATTACAAAGCGCATCGAGCTAAAGCACCGGAAGAATTTTATACTCAAATTCCCGTGATCAAGGAAATTATTTCGGCTTTCGGCATTCCGGTTTATGAGAAGGAAGGGTTTGAGGCGGATGATATTATCGGCACGCTGGCAGTGGAAGCGCCAAAAATATTTTTGGATACGCCTTACGAAATTATTATATTGACCGGCGATCTTGATACGCTGCAGCTGGTAAACGATAATGTCGTGATTTATACTTTTAAAAAAGGCATCAGTGATACGGTGACCTATGATAAAAAGGCGATACAAAAAAGATACGGGCTTGAACCCAGCCAAATGGTGGATTATAAGGGTTTGCGGGGCGATCCTTCGGATAATATTCCTGGCGTGCCGGGAATTGGCGAAAAAACAGCCGGCGTCTTACTGAAAGAATTTGGCAGTATCGATGGAATTTATAAAAATTTGGAAGAAAAAAAAGATAAAGATGTGTTTGATATCAGGATCAAGCCCAAGCTTGCCGCGAAACTCGCGGAATTCAAAAAGCAAGCGTATTTCAGCAAACATCTAGGCACTATCCGGCTGGATGTGCCGTTGGATTTTAATTTGGAAGAAAGCCGGGTGCGCCCGGTCGATCGGCCGAAGATCGTAAAACTTTTTCAAGAATTGAACTTTTTCAGTTTGATAAATCGATTGAACGGCAATGGGCAAGTAACTGTTTTTGGGTCAGGTGAAACAGCGAGTGCAAGCGGAAATACCGCGCTGAATGAAGAAAAAGAAATGATTAATCCGCCGCTTAGTGGACAAAAAATAAATATTAAAGCGGTAGAAAATTCTATTGAGATGAAAACAGCTGAAGAAAAGATTAAAAAACAAAAAAAGTTTTCTTTCGCGATCGAGTATGAATTCAAAGAATATGAATATCGTTTAAAAACTTTGGGTTTGGCTTTGGGTGAGGAGGCTTGGGAGATCAAGACGGAAAATATCAAAGGAGATTTTTTAGCAGCATTAAAAAATATTTTTGAAGACATGGGAATTGTCAAAAGCGGTTATGATCTAAAAACGAGCATTAAAGTTTTCGCCGCTCTGGGCGTAAAAATGAATATCGCGCCGGAAGATTTTGATATAATGATCGGTGCCTATCTTCTTACTTCCGGCAAGCGGGATTATAGCGTGGAAAAAATGGCTTTTGAGCATCTTGGCAGGGAAAACTTGGCGGCCAATGGGGCTGAAAGCGTTGCTTCGCGTGCGGCTTTGATAGGGGAACTATCGGAAGTTTTGATCAAAGATCTGGAAAGAAAAAACTTGATCTCGCTGGCGCGCGAAATAGAGTTGCCGCTGGTGCCGGTTTTAAGCAAGATGGAAATGACCGGAGTCAAGCTCGATGTTGAGCGCCTTGAAAATTTGTCGTTTAAGATCGGCGAGAAGATCGATAAAATAAAAGAAACGATTTTTTCTTTGGCGGGAGAAACGTTTAATGTAAATTCTACCAGAGAACTTTCACGCATTATTTTTGAAAAACTCGGCATACCCGCGGAAGGCGTTAAAAGGACAAAAACAAATTATTCCACCGCTGCCGATACTTTGGATCTGATAAAACCGCTGCATCCGATCGTTGGTCCGATAATTCAATATCGGGAACTGGCCAAGATAAAATCAACTTATACCGACGCGCTTCCTAAACTTATTAATCCCAATACCGGTTCGGTTCATACCACTTTTAATCAGGCGCTGACTTCGACCGGGCGGCTTTCTTCCTCCGATCCTAATTTACAAAATATTCCGATCAAGACCGATATTGGCAACGAGATCAGGATGTCTTTTGTTGCCAGACATAAGAGTTGGCAGCTTATGAGTTTTGATTATTCTCAGATCGAACTAAGGATCATCGCTTCGATGGCGAATGACGAGAAAATGATCAATGTTTTTTTGGATGGCGGCGATATTCACACTCAGACTTCCGCTGAAGTTTATGAAATTCCTGTTGACCAAGTGACGGCAAAAATGCGAAGTGAAGCTAAAGCGCTTAATTTCGGCATAATTTACGGAATGAGCGCTCATGGATTTTCATTGGCGACAGGGCTTAGTATGGCGGAGGCCAAGCAATTCATTGAAAAATATTTGGCGAAATTCGCCGGCATTGACCGCTTTCGCGCCGAATTGATCGAAAAGGCCAAGCAAAAAGGCTATGCCGAAACTGTTTTTGGGCGGCGGCGCTGGCTTCCGGAGCTGCGTTCGCCCAACTTTCAAGTGCGTTCCGCGGCTGAGCGGATGGCGATCAATATGCCGATCCAGGGAACAGCCGCGGATATCATCAAGCTCGCGATGATCGCGGTTGATAAAAAATACGGAAGCGATCCGGATATCAATCTGGTGCTTCAGGTGCATGACGAATTGGTTTTTGAAGCGAAGAAAGAAAAGATCAATGTCTATGCCGAAGAGATTAAAAAAATAATGGAAAATATTTATATGCTGAAAGTGCCGATAAAAGTCAGCGCTTATCAGGGAGAGAACTGGGGAGAGACGGAAGAAATTTAAAATTAAAAATGAAAAGTTAAAAGTTATTTTATTAAGCTATTTCCGCGACAATTTTATTTTTAATTAAAAGACGCTCAGCAGATACATAGGAGTTATTCATTGATATTTAAATGCTTCGCTCAGATTTTGTCGTTTTCGGTCTTTAGCATATAATCTTGTTTTGCCAAAACTCCAAAATGTGCTTTTAATAAAAATAAAATTGTCGCGGAAGGCGGAGAATTTTTTGATTTATAAGCTAATTTATGAAAAATTTATTTAAAAAACATAAAATAAAAATTATTTTAGTGTTGGTGTTATTTTTAGTTTTCGCTTATCTCGGCAATAGCGGGTTTTTTAGCAAACATAATTATGAAATTACCAATGATAAAAAAGATACGGTAATTTCCAACCCCGAGCTCTCAGTTGTTATAAAAGACGAAGAGGTTAAAAAGGAAAACGCTGATGAGTTTAGCGATGAAGCGGTTACTCCTTACGGGCAAGAATCTTGCAAAGATAGTACAAGGAGATCCATCGCCGTAATGTTAGCCACTGATGCGATCACGCGTCCGCTTTCGGGGATCAGCGAAGCGGATATTGTTTTTGAAATGCCAGTGATCACCGATAGTATTACGCGCTTGATGGCGGTTTTCGGCTGTACGCTTCCGAAAGAGATCGGGAGTATCAGAAGCGCGCGCCATGATTTTATCGATCTGGCCAATAGTATTGATGCGATTTACGCGCATTGGGGCGGATCGCATTTTGCGCTGGATAATTTAAAAATAGGTACGATAGACGAACTCGATGCCCTAGTTAATCCTTACAGTGTTTTTTACCGTAAAAATAATTTGCCGGCTCCGCATAACGGTTTTACTAATGGCGAAAAACTGCTTGAATCTGCTAAAAAACTGGGTTACAGAGTAGAGAATAAATTCAAAGGGTTTTCCCGTGTGGAATGCGAAAAAGAAAGCAATCAATCTATTAAATGTAAAGATGCTGTTGATGGCACGTTGAAAATTGGCTATCCGGGAGAATTTCGGGTAGAGTATAAATATGATGCCGCGACAAATTCCTATCAAAGAAGCCGGGGAGGGAAAAAAGAGATCGACAGGAATAATAAAAAACAAGTGACAGCAAAAAACGTTATCGTAATGTTCGCAGTATCCAAACAAATCGAAGGCGATTACAACGATGTCGCCCTGGAAGGCAAAGGCAGGGCGGAATTTTATGTGAACGGCGGAAAAACTGAAGGCATTTGGCAGAAAAATCCATCTTCGGCAAAATTTTATTATTTGGATAATTTTGGCACGGAAATAAAATTCGCACTCGGGAATATTTGGGTGGAAATTATGCAGACGGATCAGAAGACGGAGTGGAAAGTAAACAATTAAAGGACAATCTTTTTATGAACAAAAAAATTCTAATTTTTGTGGCAGTATTTTTTATTGCAATTATCGCTGTTTTGATAATTCGACGCATTCCGTTTAAAACTTCGGATCAAATAAACAACACGCTAAGCAGCGAGTGGACTAACTCAAAGAACGATTTAGGCAAAGTCAAAGCCGCGGTTCTTTATGAAAACATAACCGATGGTCTTCCTGTTGGTTTAGAGAGAAATACGAATGAGGTTATTAAAATTTTAAAAGAAACTAATGCGGATATGATATTCCGCGGATTTTGGAGATGGTATCCGGCTTTTGATTCACCGCGAGATATATATCCGGAGCTTGCTGCATTTTATGCCGAGCAGGTAAAAATAAAGCCGAACGAACTCTCGTTTCTTGTTGAGAAAAGCGGATATAATTACATGGAACTTGAAAAAAGAATAGCTTTGATTAAAAAAGAAAATCCAGAAATCATATTCGTCGGCGCAATTCCCGCCCAACGTATTAATCGAATTGATAAGAATGATATTACCGGCAAAATTTATACAACCGAAGAAACATGGGCAATGGCTCTTGATCCTGGAAAATGGAATATACAAAAAAACGGCAAGTTATTTACAAAAGAAGAATTTCAGGCTCAATTTGCCGAGTGGCACGGTTGGGGAGGAGCAGGACAGTATGACCCGAATAAGGTTGAAGCGTATTTTCCCGATATTACGAATCAGGAATATCAGGAGATTCTTTTAAGCTGGGCTTACAGGCAAATTGACGCGGGAGCAAATGCTATCTGGATAGATGGACTGCCCCAAACCTTATTTTTTTATCCACTTACAAATGATAATAAACACCCGATGCTTAAAGATCTATATAATGCATCGGAAAAAATTATTGACGAGATACATAAATATGGCGAATCAAAAGGCAAATATATTTATGTCGGCTCATGGGGCATACCGCTTAAATTTATTGAAGGAATTAAAAATATTCCTCAAAATATTGATTTTATAACTATTACGCCTGTCGATAACGAAATTTTTGACAAAAAACTCAGTGAAATTTATGAAAAAATAACAAATACGCGAAATTTATACGGCAATACCCCAGTCTTTGCTTTTATTGACTGGAGTACAGATCAATCCCCGATGGTTAATTTTAGCCAGAAGTTGAATAAAAAACAGCAAAGCACTTTGTTGCAAGATCTTGATGAATCTTTTGCGGAAGTTGGTGTTAACTTTATTTATCCTGCGCATGGCGGTTATATGGGGCCGAGCGCGAAAATACTTGCTTTCGGCAAATACCGGAATTATGATTCTTTGGCGCCTGAATTCGATACTTATGATATGATCAAGGAGCTTGCAAAAAAGAAAAGCGGGAGGTAGTATTTATAAATAAAGATATGATCTATCTGATCCATGGCGTGGATTCATTCCGCGCTCACGAAAAATTAAAGGAATTGATCGCCGAATTTGGAGCGAAAGATAAAGGCCGGATGAATTTGGAGGTTTTTGATGTGGAAAATATGAACGCGAACAATATCAAGGCCGCGAGCCAGTCGCTGGGTTTTTTTTCTCCGGCCAGAATGATAATAATAAAAAACCTGTTCAGTGAAGGAGACATTAAAACAAAAGAAGAAATCCCGGATTATGTTATCGAGATGGATAAGAAAAATGGTTCGACAAGCTCACCACAGGGTTTTAAAGTGGATTTTGTATTTTTTGAAAGGCTGGAAATCGGCAAGAAAGGCGCGGCCGGCGGAAAAGAATGGAGCGCTTTGGCGAAAAAAGGCAATGTGTTTAATTTTGCGCCGATGGCGCCAGCTGAGATCAATAAATGGATTGGTGCTAAGATTGCGAAAGAAAAAATTAAAATAACGCCGCAAGCAGTAAATAAGTTAGCGCTTTTTGTCGGCGGCGATCTGTGGCGGCTCAATGCAGAAATTGAAAAATTAGTTTTATTGAAAATGGATTTTAGCAAGGAGAAAAAATATGAAGACTATGCAGAAATTAACGAACAAGATGTCGAGGATCTGGTAAAAAGCGATTTGCCCAGCAATATTTTTTCGACCATTGATGCTTTAGCGCGCCGCGATAAAAAAACAGCCTTGAAGCTTTTGGCCGGGCATTTGGAAAAAGGCGAAGCGCCGATCTATTTATTTACGATGTTTGTTTATCAATTCCGGAATCTTTTGAAAGTGAAAGACGCGATGACGCGGAAAAAAACCGCTAATTCCGGAGTGATAGCCGAGGAAACCAAACTGCACCCTTTTGTCGTAAGTAAAACGATTGCGCAGGCGAACGGATTCAGCTACGAATATTTGCGCAAATTATATAAAAGATTTTTTAAGTTTGATTTTTTGATCAAAAAAGGACGCCTCAACGCTGAGGCGGCCTTAGAATTGCTGATCATTGAAATCGGAAATTTATCTTAGGATTTTTTGGTTGGTTCTTTCATTCCTGCATTTGCAAGCTTGGCTAAGAGTGATTTCTTTCTGGAAGCGGTGTTTTTCGGGATAATATGATTTTTGGCGGCTTTATCAATAGCTTTAATGGCTAAGATCAAAGTTTTTTTGATCTCTTCGGCGTTTTTAGCGGCAACAATCTTGGTAAGTTTTTTTGCCAAAGCCCGGACATTTTCTTTCACTTTCGCGTTTCGCTCGCGTCTGGCAATGTTTTGCCTTAAAGCTTTTTTTGCTGATTTAATGATTGGCATGGGGTGTTAATTTTCAATTTCCAATTTTCAATTTTCAATCAATTTTCAATGATTCAATTTTAAAACCGGAAATTCGATATTTATTAAGTAAGCTGTTTATTTATAACGATAGAGAAAATGTACCATAAGTTGCGAAATTGGTCAAGAGGAGTTAGAATAGACGTAGAATGGATTTAAGATATATGAAGTATGATTTATGAATAATTAATTTTTTATTCTTAAATTTTAAATCGTAAATCAGCTCCATGATCTCTTATATAAAAGGTACAATCAAAGTCAAGGAAGAGAATTTTGTGATAGTGGTAGCCAATGATATCGGTTATAAAATTTTTACGATCGAGCGGGATGTGGCGAGCTTGAATATCGGCGATACGGTAGAATTTTTCACTTATCATTATGTTCGCGAAGATGACGCGCGGCTTTACGGTTTTATTAATCGCCAGGATCAGCAGATGTTCGAACTCCTATTTTCTGTTACTGGCATTGGCCCGAAATCAGCCATGGGAATTTTGAATATGGCGACAGTCGATTCGATCAAATCCGCTATCGCGAGGAGCGATATTTCGCTTTTAACAAAAGTTTCCGGCGTAGGCAAGAAAACCGCTGAAAGGGTGATCCTGGAACTATCTTCCAAAGTAAAAGTTTTTGGAGAAGCGACGCGCGAGACGGAAGGAATGTCCGATGCCCTGGAAGCTCTGATGAGTTTGGGCTATAGCCGCGCACAGGCTTTCGGGGCGTTGGAAAAAGTGCCGGATACAGTGATTGATCCGGCGGAAAAAGTTCGCCTGGCGCTCAAAAGTCTGGGGAAGAAAAAATGAAAATTATTATGCAAAATTCCATAAAATTTATCGGCCATTCGACCGTGCTGATCGATGTTTGCGGCGTTAAAATACTTACTGATCCGAATTTAGCAAGATTTGTGTTCGGAATGCCCCGGCTGAAAAGGCTGGATACAAACATTGATGACCTGAATCAAGCGGATATTATTTTGATCTCTCATTCGCACCGAGACCACCTCAACAACCCAACCCTTAAAAAAATCTCGAAAAAAATTCCCATAGCGATCCATAATGAGAGTAAAAATCATTTGGAAGAACATAAATTTAAAAAAATCATCGGTTTTGAATATTGGCAGGAGAGAGATCTTTTTGATAAAAAAATAAAATTAACTTTTGTGCCAGCAAAGCATAAGCGCACTTTGCTTTTGAATCCAAAAGGAAAAGCCGGAGGTTTTGTCATAGAAACAAGCGAAGCAAATATTTATTTTGCCGGCGATACGGCTTTTGATAAAGATATTTTTTCCCAAATTGCCGAAAAATTTAAAATTGGCATTCTTCTTATGCCAATTGGCGCGTATTATCCCCGATGGATTTTGAAAAATATTCATACTGATCCGGAAGAAGCGCTTCGCGCTATGGAAATCATCGGAGCGGAAAAAATGATCCCGATCCATTGGGGATCTTTTATGATGTCTTTGGATACGCCAAACGAGTCAGCGGAAGTTTTAAAAGAAAAAATCAAAGGAACTCCCTTTGAAAAAAAAGTATTGATCTTAAAAAATGGCGAAACGCATTATTTTTGATCTTTTATAAAATTTTTAAAAGTAATAACGATATGCCAACTCCATAGATCGCGCCAGCCAGTGCTTCGTTGGGATAATGGCCCAGAGTTTCATGAAGGCGGTGATATTGGGCTGATTTTTCCGGCGGAAGAATTTCTTTAATCAGGCGATTGACGGTTTTGGCTTGTTCCCCCAAGTAAAAGCGGAAGCGAATCGCGTCGTCTATTACGATAAACGCTACTGTAATGCTGATAGCAAAAGCCATAGAATGCAAGCCTTCATAATAAAAGGCGACAGTTGCCAAAGATGCAACTAGTGCGGTGTGCGCGGAAGGCATGCGTCCGTGCTTGAGAAAATAAGAAGGCTCAAATTTGCCAGTTTTTAGGCTCATTATGACAACCTTGATTATTTGCGCGCTGATGACCGCGAAAAGAGGAATGATGAAATATAGACCTAGCATATATTTGAAGCATTTAATGATTTAGAGTAAAATCAACTTAGTCAGTAAATGTATTTTAACATTTTTTTGGAAATATTGACATAGTGCGAATAAGTATGCCTGCTTGACATCGGGATTATCTTTTGTTAAACTTTAGATAATCTTATTTACTAATCAAAATATATGGAAAAATTAATTGCCTTAAAAGATTTGCGGCTTAATATGGGGAAATACTCGGCTGAAGTAAAAGCTGGAAAATCTTTTATCGTTTTGAAACAAAGCAAACCGATTTTTAGAATAAGTCCGATAGACGAAGACAATGAATGGGAGGAAGTTATTAATTTTACCAAAATAAAAAAAAAAGGCGTTGACATAGAGGCGCTTTTGGCCGCTTTATAATTTTATGGATAAAATTGTCAAGGCGCTCGAAAAATTATCGGTTAAAGATAGAGGTTTGATAAAGACTATTCTTTTAAAAATAAAGAGTGATTCTTTATCAGGGCTTGATTTAAAGAAATTGAAAAACTGCGATAATATTTTTCGCGTTAGAAAAGGAAAATTAAGAGTTATTTTCAAAAAACAAGATAATGGCCGTTGTTTTATTTTGGCCATCGAAAAAAGATCGGATAAAACTTATAATAATTATTAAATTTTAATTTTATGTCTCCGGAACAAAAACCTAAGCCAGCTAATTTAGCCACGTCAAGATTAATTTTAGCCGCGGTTATTTTAATTTCGTTTATTGTCGTGATTGGTGTGGCAGAGTATTTGGTGAGAAAACCATTATTACAAAATTTAGCTTCTTTTTTCTGTGGCACTTCTACCGTTTCCGATATAGATAATAATATTTATAATACGGTGCAGATTGGCGAGCAATGCTGGTTGAAAGAAAATCTAAAAGTTACGAAAAATCCGGCAGGAAAATCAATTACTCGTTATTGCTATAATAATGATCCTAAAATTTGCGAAACGGACGGCGGATTGTATGATTGGAATACGGCAATGAATAAATCCGTCACAGACGGTGCTCAAGGCATTTGTCCGAATGGCTGGCACGTGCCGAAAGATTCGGAATGGTATGTGTTAGAAAATGGATTAAAGGATAATGGCGAAACTTGCTTAAAAGACAGAAACGGTCCAGGTGGTTGTGCTACTGCTGGGATAAAGCTTGGACTAAGCGGTTCTAGTGGATTTGAAGGTATTGGCTGCGGTGAACGTTCATCCGCTGGGTTTTTCTATGGTCGAAACATGTCCAATAATTATTGGACTTCTGCCGATGAATACATCGACGATAGATCTAATGCATGGAGTCGATACATATTTTTAGGGGATGCTGGAGGGAATATTAGCCGTACTTTAATTAGCAAGGCAAATGGTTTTTCCCTTCGCTGTCTTAAAGATTAATTTAAAATAATTTTATGCTAAAACTTTTCGTAAAACTCGACGAAGATATGAAAACTTTGAAAGTTTCGGCTCAGAGAGGTAGGGAGACATTAAATACGACTAAGGATACTTATCAAAAAGACACGACTGAAGTAATAAAAGTCAAGCTTTTTTGTTAGCAGTTTGATAGTTTTCTATTGTTTTATTATCAAGTATGTGATACAATTCTGGCATAAATGATAATAAATGAAAACATATGATACAAAGAGAAATATTGCAAAAAATAAAACCTTGGCTGGGCAAAGAGAAAATTTTAATTATAAAAGGCGCTCGACAGGTCGGTAAAACTTATTTACTCAAAGAGATCAAAAAAGATTTGGAAAAATCCGGCAAGAGGGTTGCTTATTTATTGGCGGATGAAATTGACAATAATCCAATACTGAAAACTTCGGCTAGTTTGGAGTTGTATCTGGAGCAATATTTTAATTTTCCCGATGAGTTTATTTATTTGATGATTGATGAATTTCAAGCGATAGAAGAAGCTGGATTATTGCTCAAGAATATTTTTGATAAGCATAAAAATAAAATTCAACTGATTGTCAGCGGATCAAGCGCTTTGGAAATAAATAAAAATTCGGAATATTTAACAGGAAGGGCGATTCATTTCAATGTTGATCGGATTAATTTCAAAGAATATTTTGATTTTCGCGAAGGCACAAACACTAAGCGACATGGTTTGGCTGACTTAAAAGAGCTCGAAATGTTTTTTGAAACTTTTAAGCCTAAACTGGAACTGAGTATTGGTGAATATTTATCTTACGGCGGCTATCCCGAGGTTTTGACTACTCAAGGCGTGGAAGAAAAAGAGACAGTTTTGAAATCAATAATTAAAACCTATATCGATAAGGATATTATCAATCAACTGAATGTTGAAAATGTAACTGGTTTTAATAATCTGATAAAAATTTTAGCCGGACAAATCGGCCAATTGGTAAATAGCCAGGAGCTTTCGAATACGGCAAATCTGTCGATAAATACATTAAAAAAGTATCTGGAGATTTTGGCCGGCACATATATTATAGATTTAGTAACGCCGTATTTTAAAAATATTCGTTCGGAGATTTCTAAAATGCCAAAAGTTTATGTTTTAGATGCCGGTATTCGCAATTATCTTTTGCGATCTTTTGAAACGAGATTAGATGGGCAAGGCGAGGTGATTGAAAATTTTGTCTATAATACTTTGCTTGTTCAATATAATAAAGAATACATTCATTTTTATCGCACTTCCGGCGGCGCGGAAATTGATTTTGTGATTGAGGATAAAAATAATAAATTAATGCTTTGCGAGGTAAAATATAGGAATAAAGTCAAAGTGCCTGTAATAATGGAGAATTTTACTGAGCGGTACGATAATGTGGGGAGAAAATTGATTACCACAAAAGATTTATTAAAAAAAGAAAATGAGGTATATTTTATTCCCGCTGTTCTTTTGCCATTTGTGGATTTTAAATAAGTTTTAATTATAATTATTAAATAAATTTTATGATACCGGAGCAAAAACCCAGATTATTGAATTTAGCGGCGACGAAATTGATTTTACTCGTGATTTTTTTAGTTTCTTTCGGCATAGTGCTTGGGGTAGCGGGGTATTTGGCGAATAATAAATCGGCTGTAGATAGCGAACCGGTAGCGTCGATTACGCCAGAAATTTTAACAACCCCGACACCTGCAATTACGCCAGATATTAGTGAAAATATTGAGGGGTGGCAAAATTACAGAAGCGATAAATATAGTTTTGGATTTCAATATCCATCTGGATGGACTTTGAAAAATGAAAACGATGGAAGCGACTTAGTTTTGGCAAAATTCAATCTTAGTTATTCTGGCGATCGAGATTATTGGTTATCCATAGATATAAATATAGAAAATGAAATAGTTGATAAAGATATAAAAACATTTTTAGCAAAAAGAGGAGTTACAGAGAAGCTTACTCTTAAAACTTCTATTGATGGAAAAGAAGCTGTAGGGTTTAGTTGGTTGCCTGGAAAGGGACAAGCGCCAGTCGGAGATTTGTATTATTTTTTGAAAAATGGAGCAGCTTATACAATTTCTACTTCTTATGATGAAAAAAGTGATGGGGTAATAAAACAAATTCTTTCTACCTTTAGATTTATTCAAAAAGACGAAATAGTAAACTTAAAAACTTACAAAAACGAGAAATATGGATTTGAAGTAAAATATCCAACAAATCTGATTTTTGTAATAGAGTCTGAAACTGCCAATGAGCTACACTTAAATTGGACAAAACCTGATGATCTGGGTGTTTATGGTTTATTATCCGCCTACAGTATTGTATTAGACGAGGAAAAGACGTTAGAACAATTTATTGTTTCACAAGGTGATATTCAAGGTTATTATAGCCATAACACTACGCCGAATTTAGTAAAAAAACAATTTAAAGGGGTTGATATGTTGGAATATTTTACGCAGACTTATGTTCTTGAAGATACAACAGTGTCACCAATAGATAGAGTAACTCAATTTTTTAAAAAAAGTGACATTATTTTTCGAATTGATTATTTGAAACAGAAGGAAGAAACTGTTAACCAAATTCTTTCGACTTTCAAATTTATAAAATAAATTTATGTTAAAACTCTTAGTAAAGCTCGACAAGGATATGAAAACTTTGGAAGTTTCGGCTCAAAGAGGCAAGGAAATTTTGAATACGGTCAAAGACACCTATCAAAAAGACTTGTCCGACAAGATCATAAACGGTCTTGACAAAAATTTGGCATATGTTAGACTTAAAAAACAAGAAAGAATTCGGAGCTATTTCATCTCCGAATCAGAGAGTTTCGTCAGTAATTTAATAGGAAATTCGGTAGTTAGCGTCGTGAATTGGCTTGAGAAGAAACATTAATACGCTATGAGCAAAACAAAGCAAATAAATTAATTAAGGTTACCAAAAGACCGAGAGTGTTTTTTTGGTCTATTTTAATTTTTGGCGGGAAAATAGCAGTTTTTTTTATAATACTTTTTATTAAATAAGTTTCACCCCAGCCTTCACTGGCATATTTTGAAACTCATCTCTTCGCTGTTTTTTTATTTTCAGAAAAAAGCAACGGATTATTTTTGTTTCGAAAGAGGGGATAATTCACAAATTTTAAAGAGTCTGAAATTTACTTTTTAAATTTACGTGAAAATGAAACTGAGCAATTTTTATGATTGTTTCAAAGAAGACCAGAGGAGAAGTCCATGCCAGCGTTTCAGTTAAGCCTCGGAATTTTTTCCATAAGGCGAAAGAAACCCCGTTGCATAATTTAATAGAAATTCAGCATAACTCCTATCGCTGGTTTATTGAAAAAGGACTGGGAGAATTGTTCAAAGAAGTCGGTTCGGTCAAAAGTTATAATAAAGAACTGGAGCTGGAGTTTGTCGATTATTATTTGGATGAAGCCAAGTACGACGAAAAAACCTCGATTGAAAAAAATGTATCTTATGAAGCCCCTTTGCGGGTTAAAGCGAAATTAACCAATAAAAAAACTCATGCCGTAAAAGAGCAGGAGTGTTATTTTGGAGAATTTCCTTTAATGACCGACAGGGGCAATTTTGTTATAAACGGCGTAGAGAGAGTGGTTGTGAGCCAGCTGATCAAGTCTCCCGGGATATTCTTCCATCTTTCCGCGGAAAAAGCCGAGCGAAGATTTTTTGGCGCGAAAGTTATTCCCAATCGCGGAGCCTGGCTTGAGATAGACACGGATTCCTCGGGATCGATCTATGTGCGTATTGACCGCAAAAGAAAAATTGCCGCGACTTCTTTGATCCGCGCTTTTGGCTACAGCACGAATGAGAAAATTTTGAATTTATTCAAAGATATTGATACGGGAGATATTAAGTTTATCGAAGAAACTCTCAAACATGATACCACCAAAAGCAGCGAAGACGGTTTTATTGAAGTTTACCGGAGGATCAGGCCGGGAGATCTCGCGACGATCGAGAATGCTAGGCAATTGGTGGAAAATATGTTTTTCAATTTTGCGCATTATGACTTGGGTGTAGTCGGGCGCTATAAGGCTAATCAGCGCTTAGGGCTCAATCTTTCCGATACTCCGGAACATCGGGTTTTTTTGGTCAGCGATCTCATAAAAACAGTCAGAGAAATTATCGCTTTGAGCAATAACGCGAACGCTCTTGCCGATGATATCGATCACTTGGGAAACAGAAGAGTGCGAGGCGTCGGAGAATTGATCCAGGAACGTTTTCGTTTGGGCTTGACCAGAATGGAGCGAAATATCAAAGATCGTATGAGTACGGTTGATTCTTCTTTGGTTTCCCCAGTGCATTTGGTAAATAGCCGCCCTCTCGTTGCGGTGATCAAGGAATTTTTTGCTTCTTCTCAGCTTTCCCAATTTATGGATCAGGTTAATCCTTTGGCCGAGCTTGAGCACAAGAGGCGGCTTTCGGCGATGGGTCCGGGCGGTTTGACGCGCGAAAGAGCCGGTTTTGAAGTCCGTGATGTGCACTCTTCCCACTATGGAAGAATTTGTCCGATTGAGACCCCGGAAGGTCCGAATATCGGTTTGGTTGGACACTTAGCCAGTTACGCCGTAGTCAATGATTATGGTTTTATTGAAACGCCTTATAAGAAAGTGGTGCACGGCAAAGTGACAAATCAAATTGTTCACTTGGATGCGGTGGCCGAAGATACGGTGAACATCGCGCATGCCGGAGTGCCGCTGGATAAAGCAGGAAGATTTATCGAAGAAAAAGTGGAAGCCCGCATCAAGCAAAACCCCGGAATTATTGAATCCAGTAAAGTTGATTATATGGATGTGGCCCATCATCAGGCCATCAGTATTGCTACCGCTCTTATTCCTTTTCTTGAGCACAACGACGCGCAAAGAGCTTTGATGGGTTCGAATATGCAGCGCCAGGCGGTGGCTTGCATCAGGCCGGAAGCGCCGGTTATCGGCACCGGAGTGGAAGCCAAAGTGGCGGCCGATTCCGGTTATGTTACGCTATCCACTGAAGCGGGAAAAGTCGTCGAAGTGGACGCCAATCACGTGGTAGTGGAAAGCGCAAAAAATAAAGCCAGAAAAAGCTATCGATTTAAAAAATTTGTGCGTTCGAATGCCGCGACCAGCATCAATCAGACGGTGCGGGTGGAAAAAAATCAGATCGTTCCGGCTGGCGGATTATTGGCTGACGGAGCGGGGACCGAAGACGGAGAGATCGCTCTCGGCCAGAATTTATTGGTTTCTTTTATGAGCTGGGGCGGAGCGAATTACGAAGACGCGATCATTCTTTCCCAAAAATTAGTGAAGAGGGACGTGTTCAGTTCTATTCACATCGAAGATTTTTCCATTGAAGTCCGCGATACCAAGCTGGGTCCGGAAGTCATCACTCGGGATATTCCCAATGTTGGCGAGGAAAAATTGAAAGATCTGGACGAGGAAGGTATTATTAGAATTGGCGCCGAGGTAAAATCCGGCGATATTTTGGTGGGAAAAATTACGCCCAAAGGCGAAAGCGAATTGACTGCGGAAGAGCGCCTTTTGAGATCGATCTTCGGCGAAAAAGCGCGCGATGTGAAAGATACCTCGCTTTATCTCCAGCACGGCGAGCGCGGAAAAGTGGTCGGAATCAAAATATTTTCCCGGGAACAGGGCGACAAGCTTTCAGCCGGAGTTATCAAAATGATCCAAGTGAGTATTGCTCAGCTTAGGAAAATTTCCATTGGCGATAAATTAGCCGGACGCCATGGAAACAAAGGAGTTATTTCAAAAATTTTGCCGGAAGAAGAAATGCCGCATTTGGCTGACGGTACGCCGGTTGATATAATCTTGAATCCGCTCGGCGTCGCGAGCCGTATGAATATCGGCCAGATTTTGGAAACACATTTGGGGTGGGCGGCTGTGAAATTGGGCTACAAAGTGGCTTGCCCTGCGCTGAACGGTATCTCGGAAGACGAGATCAAAGTGGAATTGAAAAAAGCGGGATTGCCGGAAGACGGCAAAGTTCAGCTTTATGACGGACGAACCGGAGAAAAATTCAACGAGAGATCGACCGTTGGAATTATTTATATGTTGAAGCTTCATCATTTGGTGGAAGACAAGATCCATACTCGCTCGATCGGGCCATACTCGCTGATCACTCAGCAGCCTCTTGGAGGCAAAGCCCAATTCGGCGGACAGAGATTCGGAGAAATGGAAGTTTGGGCGCTGGAAGGCTATGGCGCGGCGCATTCGCTCCAGGAAGTTTTGACGATCAAATCCGATGATGTTGCCGGAAGAAGCAAGTCTTACGAATCGATAATTAAAGGTGAACCGATAAAAAGTCCTTATATTCCAGCTTCGTTCTTTGTGCTGGTAAACGAGTTAAAAGCGCTAGGATTGAATATTGAGCTTGAAGGAGAAGAGGAAAATGAACGCAGGAATTTTTAACCATTCAAATTAATTTAATCAACCTTCAATTATCCAATATTTAAACTTCTATGTATAAAACATCAACCTTCAAATCAGTAAAATTAACCTTGGCCAGCCCGGAAAATATCATGGCCTGGTCGCACGGCGAAGTGATCAAGCCGGAGACGATCAATTACCGGACTCAGCGTCCGGAACCGGACGGGCTTTTTTCCGAGCGTATTTTTGGTCCGACCAAAGACTGGGAATGCTATTGCGGAAAATACAAGAGGATCAGGTACAAAGGGATCGTTTGCGATAAATGCGGAGTGGAGGTTACCCGTTCCTCGGTCAGGCGCGAACGCATGGGCCATATCAAATTGGCTGTGCCGATCACTCATATTTGGTTTGTCCGAGGCGTGCCTTCGAGCATTGGCTTGGTTCTTGATATTTCCGTGCAGGATCTGGAAAAAATCATTTATTTCGCGGCTTATGTTGTTACCGAAGTAAATGAAAAAAATAAAGAAGAAGCTTTTAAAGAAATAGACCGCGAGTTCAAGACCAGGAGCAAAGAGCAGAAAAGCAAGGAAAATATTGCCGAGCTGAAAGCCTCCAGAGATTTAGCTAAGGCGGAAATAAAAAGTCTTGTTCCAATGAAGGTGATTTCCGAAATTGAATACCGGAATTTGTCGCTGAAATTCGGTTCCGTGTTCAAGGCCGGCATCGGAGCGGAAACGGTGAGAGAAATGCTTGCCCGAACCGATCTGAAAAAGCTTAAAGATGCTTTGACCGAAGAACTGAAAAATGTCAGCAACGATGTCGTAAGAAAAAAAATTACCAAGCGCTTAAGGCTGGCGCAAGGAATGATAAAAGCCGGAGTAAAGCCGGAATGGATGTGTTTCACGGTTTTGCCAGTGATCCCGCCGGACTTGAGGCCAATGGTGCAGCTGGATGGCGGGCGTTTTGCCACTTCCGACTTGAATGACCTCTATCGAAGAGTTATCAACCGCAATAATCGCTTGAAGCATTTGATCGAATTGAAAGCTCCGGAAGTCATCTGCCGGAATGAAAAAAGAATGTTGCAGGAAGCGCTTGACGCCTTGATCGACAATAGCATTAAGCGCGGACAAGTGACTATCGCTTCTACCGGACAAAAAAGGCAGCTTCGGTCCCTGGCCGATATGTTAAAAGGAAAGCAAGGCCGATTCAGGCAGAATTTGCTCGGCAAGCGCGTGGATTATTCCGGACGCTCCGTGATCGTGGTCGGACCGGAATTGAAATTGAATCAATGCGGATTGCCGAAAAATATGGCTTTGGAATTATTCAAGCCTTTCGTGATGCGAAAATTAATTGAAGGAAATTATGCCTACAACGTCCGAAGCGCCACCCGTTTGATCGAGCAGGAGACTGTGGAGGTTTGGGATATTTTGGAAAATATTATCAACGGCAAAGTAGTGCTTTTAAATCGCGCTCCGACCCTTCACCGTTTGAGCATCCAGGCGTTTTATCCGGTGCTGATCGAAGGCAAGGCCATTCAAATTCATCCTTTGGTTTGCAAGGCTTTCAATGCTGATTTCGACGGAGACCAGATGGCAGTCCATTTGCCGTTGGGCGAAGAAGCGCAGCGCGAAGGCCGAGAGATCATGCTTTCCAGCAAGAATTTGCTGAAGCCGGCAACCGGAGATCCGATCGTCATTCCTTATCAGGATATTATTTTGGGCTGCTATTATATGACCAAAATTATTTCCGGCGGAAAGGGCGAGGGCAAGGTTTTCTACGATGCCAAAGAAGCGATTTTGAATTAT
The DNA here is from genome assembly GCA_030693205.1 of bacterium. NCBI lineage: Bacteria > bacterium. Next base: position 67,569 of record JAUYBG010000011.1, on the reverse strand, counting down.
CAATTGGGCATCATTGACCTTAAGGCGGAAATAAAATTGCGAAAAGATTTCGATATTAATGTTATTAAAAAAGAAGAGCCTAACGAAGGATTATATTTAAAAACTTCAGCCGGGCGTATTATTTTCAACGAAGCTTTGCCAAAATCCTTGCGGTTCGTGAACGAAGTTATGGATGCCAAGAATCTCAAAGCTTTGGTGGCTGATTCGCTGGAAAAAGCCGGCGCTGAAGAAACGGTGGATCTGGTCGACAGGATCAAAAAACTGGGTTTTGAGTACGTGACCATTTCCGGGCTTAGCTGGGGAATGAGCGATCTGAAAATACCGAAAGAAAAAGCCGCTTTGATCGAAGAAGCGAAAAAACAGGCGGAAATTATCGAGCGCCAGTATAATGAGGGGCTTCTTACCAGTGAAGAGCGGAGGACCAAGGTAATCGAAACCTGGACCGATACCAAGAATAAAGTTACCAAAGCCGTTCTAAACACTTTGGATCAAAACAGCCCGGTCTTTTTGATGATCGAATCGGGGGCCAGAAGTTCTTGGGCAGTAGTCGCGCAGATGATGGGTATGAAAGGGTTGGTGGTGAATCCGGCCGGAGAAACGATCGAACTGCCGATCAAAAATAGTTTCAAGGAAGGTTTTGATGTGCTGGAATATTTCATTTCCACTCACGGAGCCAGAAAAGGTATGACTGATATCGCTCTAAGAACCGCCACTGCGGGATACCTGACCAGGCGCTTGGTGGATGTGGCGCAAGATATGGTTATCAATGAAATTGATTGCGGAAGCAAGAAAAGCATTATTATTCCCAGGCTTGATCAATATGGATTAAGCCGGGGATTTGCGGCGAGAATTTACGGACGGGTTGTCACGGAAGATATTATTGATCCAAAAACGAAAAAAGTGCTGGTGCCGGTAGGAGAATTTATTCCCAAAGATATCGCCAAGACGATCGAAAATATTTCCGGGATCGATTTTATTAAAGTTCGCACGGTTATTTATTGCAAGGCCGAACGGGGAATTTGCCAAAAATGCTACGGCTATGATTTGGGCAGGAATAAGCCGATCGCCAAAGGCGAAGCTATCGGCATCGTCACCGCGCAAGCTATCGGCGAGCCGGGAACTCAGCTGACCATGAAAACCTTCCATAGCGGAGGAGTTGCAGGACGGGACATTACCCAGGGTTTGCCTCGCGTGGAAGAAATTTTTGAAGCCCGTGTTCCGAAAGGAAAAGCCTTGATCTCTGAAGTATCTGGAAAAGTCGTTGATGTTGTTCCTCTGACCAATAAAAAGATCATTCGCATCAATGTCGTGGATAAAAAAGGAAAAACGGAAGCTGAAGTGAAAGAATATGAAGTGGATTCCGACATCGCGATTTCCGTCGAGAAGGGCGCGGCGATCAAGAAAGGACAAAGATTGACCGAAGGGCATATTGATATTCATGAGCTTTTCAATCTGGTTGATAAAATGGCGGTAGTGGAATATATTATCGGCGAAGTGCAGGAAATTTACACCGCTCAAGGCGAAGGCATCAACGATAAGCACATCGAGTTGATCGTGAAGCAGATGTTCTCGAGAATTATAATTAATGACGCCGGAGACACGCAATTGCCGGAAGGCAGCGTGGTGGAAGAGGCGCAGTTCAATAAAGTGAATTCCATTGCCAAAAAGGAAGGCAAGAAGCCGGCCAAAGGCGAAGAATTATTGCTTGGTATTACGAAAGTTTCGCTTTCGACCGAAAGCTTCCTGGCCGCCGCTTCGTTCCAGGAAACCGCTCGCGTGCTGATCTCCGCCGCTTTATTCGGCAAATCGGATGAATTGAAAGGCTTGAAAGAAAATGTTATTATTGGCAAGTTGATCCCTGCCGGAACCGGATTTGGAAAATAAAATTAAAGAAAGTAAAAACTACCCTGAGAGATCGGGGTAGTTTTTTTGAGGTTGCAAATTATGACCTCAAAAATTCGGCTTTATTTATGACACACATTGTTGTATAATAAATCGAAGTTAAGAATAAATAAATTTATGTAATCAAAAAATCTAGCGATTATTGTGCCAGACGAAAGAATAGAACATAAAATATTTTTAATGCGAGGCAAGAAAGTAATGTTTGATAGAGACTTGGCAGAGCTGTATGGAGTGGAAACCAAAATGCTTAATTGCGCAGTGAGGCGCAATATTGATCGCTTTCCCGAAGATTTTATGTTTCAAATGAATAAGCAGGAAATGGAAAATTGGAAGTACCAATTTGGCACTTCCAATCGCGAAAAAATGGGGCTAAGAAGAACGCCGTTGGTCTTTACCGAACCTGGTGTGGCTATGCTTTCCGGTATATTAAATAGCAAGAGAGCTGTGCAAGTAAATATTCAAATTATTCGGACTTTTATCAAATTGCGGGAAATGATCGCCGGTAATCGCGAGTTGAGATTGAAAATCGAACAAATGGAGAAAAAATATGACAAGAAATTTAAAATAGTTTTCGATACATTAAGGCAACTTTTGGATGATGGGAAGGATGGGTCGGTGAGGAAGATAGGGTTTAAAGCGGGGAAATAAAATATGATTAAAAAAAAGTGAAACTAGTGATTTGAGAAAAATTTCTTAGCCGCTTTTTTATTGACAAAATCCGTAATTGTGATATGATTTTAAAACAGTTTGAACAAAGGAGTTGATAAAATGTATAGCGGTTTAGAATCGGTTTTGATTGTAGCAGTTGTCATTATGGGCTACATCATAATTCGGATTAATGGTAAAAAAGAAGGCGCGAAAGAAAAATATGAATGGATAGCTGGAAAGCCAATTGTAATCGGTAAAAATCCTGTGCCAAAAAGACTAAAAGGCGTATCTTTTCAAATCAAAAGCGTTAGTGCGCGTAATTGGAGTAATAATGACAGGAGGTTCATTATTGATTGTGAAACAGTGATCGCAGGCATGCCTCCGGAAACGATTGTTTTCGACAAATGGATAAATATAAGTCAGATCATGTATTTACAGATGGATAAGATTTTCCAGCTTTCCGAAACAGGCGAGATGGAATTCAACCGCCAGCCAAATTTGTAAAAAATATTGAAGGACTAAAACCCTTCTTTTTTATTGACAAAACCCTCACTTATGTTAGGATTGTTAAAATAGTTAAATATACAGGAGGAATAAAATTTGGCAAAAGCAATAAACGTGATTCAGCTGCCCGGCGGTATTTTATTAAGTAAAACCGCTTCGGTAGGAGAATTGTTGGCAAGGATAAACAAGAAAAATGTTTTTCTTGCGAAAGACGGCGAAAGCGAATATTCTTGGATAACAATACTTCCAGACGCGGAATGCCACTGGGATTGGTCCAATGGCAATGTTAAAGTCCGCAGTCAGACTGGCAATAGTGCTTTTCTTCGACAGGGAGATGGCAATAGAATCAATCTGGCGACATGCCTCGATGGTCTGGTAAAAACTTCTGCGACCGTGTCGCCGGAAAAATTTATACCAACGATTGAACAATTGGGTGAAAAAGAAATTATCCAGGAGCTGACAAGGCTAGTGATATTATACGGAAGGTAAAGGAGGGATGAATGGTGGAAGAAGAGTCGTTAGAGTGGTTAAATAGACCAAGAGAGGTTTTAATTCGAGGTGTGCCGAATGGTAAAATTTGTCCGCCTGGAATGGATTATTGCTGGCAGTGCGGACACATCGCTCTTTATGAAGAATTTGTCAATAATAATCAATGCCCGAATCCGGAATGCCCGAATCCAAAAGTTTGGAACGACTAAAAGAAATTTTTGAAGGATTAAACCCCTTCTTTTTTTATTTTTAATAAAAAAATTCTTGCTAAAAGCAAGAATTAACATTTTATACATTTTGGTATATCATCTCCGCTTATTTGCGTCTCGCAATGGTGGCATTCCAGTGTGACCGGATCTCGTTCGATCACGGCGAATTTTGTTTCGACGACCCCCTGCTTCTTTGGGATTATTGGTAATGCAGGTAGTCCGCGAGCATTTGACGATGCCGATTATTTCATCCGGTAAACTAACCTGATATTTTTCAACCACTTTATAATCCCTAATTATGTTTATCGTGGCATGGGGAGAAATTATTGCAATTTTATCGGTTTCATTTTCCGTAAGTTCCCGTTTTTCGATCTTTACTATGTCTTTTTTTCCGCCTTCCAGTTTTAAGCTTGGAATATTCATTACGAAACTTACTTTTGCGCTGATGTTGGACAGAATGCCCAGAATTTCAAGGACTTTTAGCGCGTGTCCCGGAGAAATGCGGTCAACGACCGTTCCTTTTTCAATTTTTGCTATTCTCCTTCCTTCCTTTTTTTCCTTTGTTTCTTCTGTTTGCATGAGCCCTCCATAAAAATGTACTAGCCGTATTCTACATTTATAGTGGAATTTGTCAATGTAAATTAGAATATTTGACAATTTTTCCTTATCTGTTAGATTTATACAGGTGCAAATTTGCATAAAGGGGGACAATATGATTGTTCTCTTAAAATTGAAAAAAACAGGAGATGATGAAATTTGTTAGAAATAAACGGAGAAGAATTTCCGAACGTGGAATATGTACAGAACGCACAGATAAATATAGCGGTAGATAGAATGCATCCCGACTTAAATCTTTCAACTGCTAAATTTCGGCAGCAGTGGGAAATTATATACAAAAGATTATTATCAGTCTATTTCAGGAGTTTGAACGGTAATAAGGATAATGTGGGGCTCGTAATAATTTTGAGAGCTGCTAATGCCGGATTACTAGCCATGAAAGAGAGGCTATTAAGGTATGAGATGCCCGTATTTATGGTGTGGACTTTTCGGAATGAAATATCCATACAGGCTGAAATGCTAAACTGCAATTTGCCGCGTGAAATTCCTCGCGGTATGCCGGTCTTAATCCTGGATCCGATGTGTGCCACTGCTACAAGCAGTATCATGACGATCCAAGAGCTTAAAAAACGCGGATTTAAAGATATAACCTGTATATTCGGAGTTGCATCAAAGGATGGATTAAAGGCACTTCGGGATAACCATCCGGATGTAAAAAATATTGTCGGTTTTACCGGGACAAACATCGGTTTAAATGAAAAGGGATACGTGATTTATCTTGATTCAGGCAAGCCGGTCGTAGGCGATGCCGGCGATAGATGGATGGGAATAACCAGTAAAGGAAATTTGTTGTGATATATGACGAGGTGAATTAATGGAAAAAAATAATATTCAAGCCAAGTTTAAATTTTGCCAATGGGAATTGATAACCGATTGCAATTTGGAATGCGAAGGGTGCCAGGTTAGAAATAAAATCACGGCAGGCTACCAACATCCTAAAATAGAATTTGTTATTAGCTGCATAGACGATCTGATATGCGCCGGCGTCCAAAATTTGGAATTCATTGGCGGAGAACCTTTGCTGTATAGGGATCTTCCGGCGGCGCTTGAGTATTTAAATCGGCAAAAAGAAATAAAAAGATTTGCCATTCTTACTAATGCGATATCGCGCGATGCTCTGCAAAGGATCAAACCGGAACTTTCCCAAGAAAAAGGCGGTTTGGCAGTGAGTATAAATTATACGCTCGAACAATGCGATGAATTGCTAAGTGCCGGAATAGATACGGGAATGGTAAAAAAAAGCATTGCCGGCTGGAAAGCGCTTGAGGAATTTAGCGAACATTGCTGGGTAAGAGCGAATTGCGCGGTAAATAAAATAAACGGCGCGAATCTTGCCGAAATTGCTCTTAAAGTCGCAAAGACGGGAGGATCTTTCAGTTTGTGCCCGCTTATTTATAAGCGGGAAAAATATGATTCGGGTTTGGAGTTCACTTTTCGTTCTCCAGTAGTCGGACTTGCTGCTGTAAAAAACGACAGGAAGACCATAGAAAGATCGATAATGGAAATTCGCAAACTTAAAAGGGAATATCCAAAGCAAATTATTCCATCCGAAGACTATTTGAAAATGGTTATCGAAAGCTGCAAGGATTCGGCGAAACCGTATTCGGCAAATTGCGGCGGTTTAGGCCTGCCATATTTGCGAGTGAGTTCGGAAGTCGGTAAATCTTTGCGAGATGGCAAAACATCATTTCGACTGAGAGCATGCAGCGATATAAAAGGTTCGGATATTCCTAGGCTTGTGACATCTGATCTTAGGGATTCAAATATTCGCAAAAGATTGCCTTTTATCTATCAAAGCGATGCCGAAGTAAAAAAATGCTGCGAGCGCGAGGGATGTGTCTGGAGCGTAACTCATCTGCTTGCTCCAAAAGCTTTGTTGTAAAATAAAATCGTTTAGGCGAGTGGATTTATTCATTCGCTTTTTTTATCCAATTTCTTTGATTTTTTCTTTAAAAGTAGTATAATAGAAAGACAATTAGCAGGCGATAATTGGTAGTTTATAGTTTTTTAAAAAGCTATCTATGGCGAGAAATAAAAGGAAAAACAACAATAGCCAGAATTATTCCAAGCGAAATTATGCTTCAAAAGGGCTTAAATACAACATTTTAGCGATTATTTTCTTTGCTTTGGGCGTGATCAGTATTATGGGATTGATAGGGGTTAACGATCCGTTCAGCGCAAGAATTCATTCGTTGATAAGGCTGCTTTTCGGGCATTTATTTATCCTGGCGCCCGTATTTTTGTTTCTTGGCGGACTTTCTCTTATTGCCAAAACCGCCGATAATAATAGCCAGATGCGGCGTTTTAATTATTCTCCGGTTATGCTTATAGCTTTTACCGTAGTGCTTTTGAGTTTTTTAGCTTTGGTAAACCTGCTGTTTTTCCCGCATGATTTCCGATCCGTTGCCGTAAATTATGGCGGCGGCGGTTATCTTGGTTTGATTTTTTCCATTATTTTAACTTCTTTTACCGGTCCGGCGGTAGCCAGCGTCATATTAATAATGGCGATTATTATTTTAACGCTTTTTATTTTTAATATTTCCCTTGAATCTTTTTTAAGCAGGATCGTTTATAATATTAAAGCTTTTTATAGCTATTACAGTTTCATTTCTCAAACTAAGAAAAACAAGAGAACGAAAGTAGAGGAAGAAAATTATAGAGATAATATTTCCGCGCTTGAAAAAGAAAACGCCAAAAAAAATGGTTTGGCGCCTTCTTTTAAAATAAAATCGCTTGAAGATAAAGAAAATGGGGAAGCGAATGAGCAGGAAAAGAATATTGGCGCGGAAAGTTTTGCCTATTCGGAAAAAATGGCTAAGAAAAAAGCTAGAATAATGGTTCAGTGGAGCAAATTCCCATTGGATCTTTTGGAAAGCGATTTTACCAGCGCTGATAGCGGCGATATTGACGGCAATGCTTCGATCATCGAAAAAACTTTATCAAACTTTGGCATTGAAGTAGAAATGGGAAAAGTGTTTATCGGGCCGACTGTAAGCCAATACACTTTTAAGCCGTCAGTGGGAGTGAAGCTTAGTAAGATCACCGCTTTGCAAAACGATCTGGCGTTAAGCCTGGCCGCGAGTTCCATTAGGATCGAAGCTCCGATTCCGGGTAAATCCCTGGTGGGAATAGAAATTCCCAATGTGTCCGCCGCCATCGTCCGGCTTAGGAATCTTTTGGAAACGTTTTCCAATTTTTATAAAAATGATTATTTTGCCTCGCTTAAAGTGGCGATGGGTTTGGATGTTTCCGGAAATCCGCACTGGGTTGATCTTGGCGGCTTGCCGCATTTATTGATCGCCGGTTCTACCGGAAGCGGAAAAACAATCTTTGTTAATAATTTGATAATGAGTTTGATCTATAATAATTCTCCTGATGCCCTGAAGCTTATAATGATTGATCCGAAAAGAGTGGAATTGACTTTGTATAATAGTATTCCTCATCTCCTGACGCCGGTGATCGTGGAGAATGAAAAAGCGGTGGGGGTTTTGAAATGGGTGGTCTCGGAAATGGAGAGGCGGTATATTGTGCTTGCTGAAGTTGGCAGCCGCGACATCGATTCCTATAATAAAAAAATGATCGCTTCCAAATCTGAGGATAAAGAACCTTTGCCTTATATCGTAGTGATCATTGATGAATTGGCGGATCTGATGGCGACTTTTCCCCGCGAAGTGGAAGCGGCGGTCGTGCGTTTGGCTCAAATGTCGAGAGCCGTGGGAATTCATTTAGTTATTTCAACCCAAAGACCATCAGTTAATGTCATTACTGGCTTGATTAAAGCCAACATTACGGCTCGCATCGCTTTTCGGGTAGCGAGCTTGATCGATTCCAGGACGATTTTGGATCATAGCGGCGCGGAAAAACTTTTAGGCCGGGGGGATATGCTTTATTTGGCGACAGGTACGGCCAAGCCTAAGCGTCTGCAAGGCTGTTTTGTTTCCGAGAACGAGGTTAAAAAAGTGGTAAAATGGCTCAAAGAGAATTACAAAGAAGGCGCGCAAATGCTCGATGAAAGCGTCATTGCCAAGGCTCCGGCTTCAAGTGTTGATTTTTCTTTGAGCAATAATGATGCCGGAGAGGATGAGCTTTATGAGCAGGCCAAAGAAATGGTGATCAGGTCAAAAAAAGCTTCAGCGTCTCTTTTGCAAAGGCGTTTTCGCGTGGGATATGCCAGAGCGGCGAGGCTTCTTGATCTTCTGGAAGAGCAGGGGATCATAGGGCCTTCTGATGGCGCAAAGCCTCGGACGATATTGGTCGCGGAAAGCGCGGCGAGCGATGGTTTGAATACGGAATTCAGAAACGATAGAGAAGTGGATATGGAGAAAAGGTAGAAATAAATAGTAAGTTTTGGTTTTAAAATTTTCAATTTACAAATCTCAATTTTCAATCAAATCTCAATTTTTAAATTTTCAAACGACAGTTTAAGTTTTTTTGAAAATTGAAAATTGGTGCTTGAAAATTAAATAACCGTGTCTTGGTTTACAACAAAAAAAGTGAAAGGGTCTGATACTCTTTCCGAAAAATTAATAGAAATTAGAACTGCCCAAAAAATAGACTTGGATAATCTTGCCGATAAAACCAAGATTACCAAGAAATATTTGGTTTATTTGGAAGATGGAAGGCTTGATAAGATGCCGGCGGAAATTTATGTGAAAGATTTTTTAAAAAAAATAGCCGATTTTTACGGCGTTGATGTAAAGGGCTTTCTCAGGCTTTATAAAAAAGAAGAGTGCATTAGGCGGAATATTGATAAAAATAATCATTCTTCCATTAATTTAAACTATGCCCCGACTTTTATCATCACTCCCCGCACCATTACCGCTTTAGCCGTAAGCATTATTTTGGTTTCTTTTGTGGTTTTTTTCGGCTATCAGGTCAGCGCGATTTTCAAAGGACCGGAGCTTTTGATAGATTTTCCCACCGACGAGCTCGTTGTGGATTTTACGCCTGTATTGGTCAAAGGCTCGGTTGGCGATCCTGATTCCGTTGTTTATATTAATGGAGAGGCGATAGGACTAAAAGACGGAAAAATCTTGGAAGAGATCAGTCTGACCCCGGGTTCTAATATAATTAAGATCTCGGCAACCAATAGATTTAAAAAAATAAGCGAAATTACGAGGACAGTGGTTTTAAAAGCAGAAAATAAAAAAGCGGCCGAAACCAATTTATTGTATCAGTACAAACAAACTCAAGCTTTAATAAAATAATTAAAATACCATGGTCATAGTTAAAGAAAAGGAAAAGGAGAAGGATGTAAAAAAGGCAAAAGTGGAGACAAATCCCAAAAATAAGCTGGCTGAAACAGCGGCGGAAGATATCAGGAAAAGATTCGGGGAAGGATCTATTATGAAATTGGGGGAAGCGCGGAAAATGAACGTGGAAGCGATCCCTACCGGATCGATCTCTCTTGATATCGCTTTGGGGATAGGCGGAGTGCCTAAAGGAAGGGTGATTGAAATTTTTGGCCCAGAATCCAGCGGTAAAACTACCTTAGCTCTCCATATTGTGTCTGAGGCTCAAAAACGCGGCGGTTTGGCGGCTTTTATCGACGCTGAGCATGCGCTTGATCCGGAATACGCGAAAAAAATCGGTGTAAAAATAAATGATTTGTTTATTTCTCAGCCTGATAATGGCGAGCAGGCTTTGGAAATAGTTGAAGCGCTGGTGCGTTCGAACAGTATTGATGTGATCGTGGTTGATTCGGTGGCGGCTTTGACTCCGAAAGCGGAAATTGAAGGCGAGATGGGAGATTCCCATATGGGTCTTCAGGCGCGGCTAATGAGCCAGGCTTTGAGAAAATTAACCGGAGCAATTTCTCGGACCAATACCACGGTTATTTTTATCAATCAATTGAGAATGAAAATAGGCGTGATGTTCGGCAATCCGGAAACGACGACCGGAGGCAATGCGCTGAAATTCTACGCTTCAGTCAGAATTGATGTCAGGAGAAAAGAGCAGATCAAGGAAGGGGATCGGGTCATAGGAAATCACACGATCGCCAAAATCGTGAAAAATAAAGTCGCTCCTCCTTTTCAGATAGCGGAATTCGATATTATTTACAACCAGGGAATTTCCAGGTTGTCCGATTTGATCGTTACCGGAGTTAAATATGGCGTAGTCCAGAAAGCCGGCACTTGGTTCTCCTTTGACGGACAAAAAATGGGACAGGGAATGGAAGCGAGCAAGAAATATTTGGAAGAGAATCCGAAAGTAGCTCCGGAGATCCAGAAACAGATAAAAGCGAAAATAGCGCTTGCGGCAAAATAATAGAAAATAAGATTAAAAATAACCCTCCATTTCCAGGAGGGTTATTTAGTATGTACTTTTTACTTATAGGAAGGCGATAAGAGCGCCATGGTTCTGGCTCTTTTGACCGCCGTGGCAATCTTTCTTTGATGCTTACTGCAAGAACCGGTTCTTTTCGGATTGATGATCTTGCCTCGCTGATTGATGAATTTTTTCAAAAGGGAAAGATTCAAAAAATCAACTTCTTCGATCCCATTAGTGCAAAAATAACATGTCTTTTTTTCTTCCGTGATCATAGTTTTTTAATTTTCTTTTAACGATTATGGTTTGATTAATTTGTATTAAAATGGCACTTCTTCGGTTGTTATTTCTCCTGAATTATCTTGAGGAGCAGCTTCCGCGGCCGGAGTCTCTTCTTTTGCTTCCGGCTTGTCGTAAGACGATGTTCCCTGGGTTTTTGGCCCCATTTGCATAGCCTCGGCGATGATTTCAGTGCGATATTTTTTAGTTCCGTCCTGTGCTTGCCAGGATCGGGTCTTGATACGCCCTTCGATCAGCACCATTTTGCCCTTGGTGAGATATTTACCGGCGATCTCCGCAAGCTTGCCCCACATTACTATATTGTGGAATTCAACTTCTTGATTTTTTTCTTTCGCTTGATTATACCAAACGCGATTGGTAGCGACAGAGAAACTTGCAACTTGCTGTCCGCTGGGGATCGTCCGCACTTCCGGATCTTTGGTTAGATTGCCTAAAACAAATACTTTATTAAGATTCATGATATAAATATTAATAGTTAGCGATTGTATTTACGCGTTTAATATTTGTTCCAGTTTTTCATCCAGTTCTTCGATCTCAGTTTTTTTGCCTTTGGATGGTTTTTCATCAAGCGAAATTTCTTTCTTAGTTTTTTTGGCTGTAACCGCTTCGTTGACGATGGTTTGAAGAGGCTCTATTTCTTTTTGTTCTATTTTTTCAGGTTTTTCGGAAATTTTTATATTTTTTGTTTTTTCTTTCTGCTGAGATTGCTCGGAGAAAACTTCAAAATTATATTTGGTATTTACAAATCTGGTAATTTTTTTATTCAATTTGATCTCCGCGTTTATCGTTTTAGTTACCGCCGCTTGGTTTTTTTCCGGTAATTCATAAACGACCGCGACATAAAAACCGTAAGAAACACGTTTTATCGGATAACCCAATCTGTGCTTGAAAAGCCTTACGTTTTGAGATTTTTTTATTTTTTCGAGTTCTTCAGTGCTTTTGTCCATTACCATCTGGTCTTCGAGCCCTGTCAAAGGCGTTTTAATAATTCCGCCCGCATCGGTAATTTTTTTATTAATATCGGAAATTATTTCTTCCAACGTTTTTGGGTCGGCAACATCCGAAGGGATGATATAGGTTAATTGATAGTGCATAAAAGATGTGTTAGATTATTGATTTTCGCGCCAAAATTCATTTAGATTGACACTTTATTTAATATGTTTATGTTAGCATAAAGAACTATTTTTGGCAAGGACTGAACCGTCTTAGCGGCAAGGAATTGGCGCAAAGATCGTGTAAACCAAAAATTAGCAGAGAACCCTTTTTATCTTATAATATTAGCTCTTTTTTGATATTCATCCTGAAGTTTTTTATATAATTCTCGGGCATTTTCGTTTATATTCCTGGTTCCGTCAAGCTCTATGAGCAAGCGGTAGTGTTCTTTTTTTTGCATTTTTTTTATGGCCGAAAGGCAGTTTTCGCTTGAAAGCTGGAATTTCAGGCGGCGCTTGATCTGTTCTTCGCTGAACTTTTTTTCTTTTAATCTTTGCGCTTGCGTTGCGTTGTCGGTTTTTACCAGGATCATGTTCTCGTTAAAAAGGAAGGTAAGCTTTTGTTCCACGAGATTCGCCCCTTCGATGATAAAAATGCCTTTTCCCGTTTCTTCCAGTTTTTTTCTCAAGAGATACAAAATCGGTTCCAGGATGATTTCCGTCAATTGTTCAAGCTTATCAGACGCTGAAAAAACAATGCTTCCGAGTTTGTAGGTGTCGACACTGGTGTTTTTTCTCAATAAATCCGCGCCGAATTTTTTCGCCACTTGCTTGCGGATATCCAGGAATCGGGGAGTTTGATCGCTGCTGTAAATTTTTTTCCCAAGTTCGTCAAGGCTGATATGGTATATTTTTATGGCTTTTGGATCATCGTTTTTTTCTGAAAGCCCTTGGATTTTTTTAGCGATAGTTGTTTTTCCCGTGCCCATTCCTCCGGTTATTCCTATTAATAATTGTTCGCGCAGCCGCAATTGCAGAGCTTCTCTGGTCAGGGCGGAAGCGAAATATTTCGCGTTTAGCCCCCATTTTGTAAAATTTTTTAAATTATCGGAAGAAACATTTATAAGCTGGGGGTCGGTTTGAGCGATAAGAATGGTTTTTGGGTTTCCGCTGAACAAAGAATTGACTGTGGCAGTCCATGATTCCAATTCGAAGTCTTGATGATTACGTATTCCTTTGACGAACATTTGGATATTCTGTTCGTATAAATAGTCGGCAATGATGCTGGAATAGAGGACTATTTTTATTCTTTTTTTATATTTTTCAGGAATGGTTTTTTCGACTAAAAACGCTTTTTCTTCGGGAGAAAAGGCGTAAGTATTTTGTTTCTCTTTATTGAGTCCGATGATAATATAGAGAAAAAATTCGGGGTGAAGCTCAAGAAAAGAAATTATCGTCGATAGATGTCCGTTGTGGAACGGGTCGAAGCTTCCGGGAAAAGCGGCAATAAATTTTTTTTCAACTTTTACCATAAAAGGAAAAAATATTTTAAATTTTAAACTCTATTACGTCTCCGTCTTGCACGATATACTCTTTGCCTTCGGTGCGGAGGATTCCCAGTTCCGCGGACGCGCTCCAGCTCCCGGCTTCAAGCAGTTTTTGCCAGTTGATCACTTCGGCACGGATGAACTTTTTTTCAAAATCAGTATGGATGGCGGTGGCGGCTTGGGGCGCTTTTGAGTCTTTTTTTACGGTCCAGGCGCGAGTTTCGTCTTTGCCAGTCGTAAGATAAGTGACGAGACCCAGAAGTTCGTAAGATTTTTTTATCAATTTATCAATGCCGTCCTCGTTTATTCCCAGGTCTTTTTTATAGCTTGTTTTTTCTTCCTCGGAAAGTTCGGATAGATCCGATTCCATCTTTATGTCAACTGCCACATATGCCGCTTTGATGCCCAGGTCGGACAGTAATTTTTCCAATTTTTTCTCATCGGTGGACGCTTCGATTTTTTTATTAAAAACGAAAAGCATCGGTTTGGCGGTTAAAAGCTGCATTTCTTTGATGAGTTTCTGCGCCGGCTCCTCAAAATCGGCGCCATACAGGAGCTTTCCTTTTTCCAAAAGAGTTTTGATGGCGGTCAGATTTTCCATTTCGATGACTTTATCTTTTTTCCCGGCTTTGGCTTCGCCAAGGATCTTTGCGATCCTTTTTTCCAAAACCTCCAGATCTTTTATAATTAATTCCGTATTGATCGTTTCGATGTCTCTTTTGGGATCCAGGTCTTTATCCACATGGATTATTTCTTTATCTTCAAATACGCGCACCACTTGGGCGATAGCGTCTACTTCGCGGATATTGGCTAGGAATTGGTTGCCTAAGCCCTCGCCTTTATTGGCGCCGCGGACGAGTCCCGCGATATCGACAAATTCAACGGCAGTCGGCACGATTTTTGCCGATTCGGACATCTTGGCCAGTTTTTCGAGACGCATATCCGGCACTTTTACCACTCCGACATTCGGATCAATGGTGCAAAAGGGATAATTGGCGATATTTACTTGTTTTTTGGTCAAGGCTTTGAAAAGAGTGGATTTCCCCACATTTGGCAGGCCCACGATACCGATAGAGAATGACATAAGATTAATCTTAAATTATAAACTTGTGATATATAAACTTGTGATACTTTGAAAATTTCTTTAAAGACGTTCGGCAGGTACTATTTGCTATTAATCGTTTTTTCGTGCCTCACTCGAATTTTGGCTTTTTGGTAACTTGAAGTAAATACCTGTTTGATGTTATCGCCAAAATGCGCTTTTGCAGAAATTTTCAAAGCATCACGGTAATATTTGTTTGAATAGCTATTAAAATCTATCAAATTTTGGCTAAGATGTCAATAAAAAAGGCGATAAGGCCATGAGTCGAATTGTTTAAATTTATAAATTTTGTGTTTTGTTATAAAAATGGTAAAATTAAAAAGGCAATAGTATAAATTAATTATAGTTATATGGAAACAAAAGAGAATATCGCAGCAGAAAATAATTGGTACAGGAAAACCGCCAATGAAATTTTTGAAATGCTTGATTCAAGCGAATATGGCTTGACTAAGAAAGAAGCGGAAAAAAGAATTGGAGAATATGGTTTCAATAAATTGCCGGAGGCGAAAGTTGACAGTTTGGCGGTTATTTTTTTCCGGCAATTTCAAAGTTCGCTGATCTATATTTTAGTTGCCGCGGCTTTGGTAGTTTTTGCAATGGGCGAAACCGCGGACGGCATTATTATTTTTGCCGTGCTTTTTTTTAACGCGATCGTCGGAACGATCCAAGAAGGAAAAGCGCGAAATACGCTTCTGGCTTTAAAAAAATTCATAGAAACTCTGGCGACAGTCATGCGCGACAATAAAGAAATGATCATCAAAAGCGTTGATTTGGCGCCGGGCGACATTATTTTTATTCAAGAAGGCGAGAAAGTTCCGGCAGACGCAAGGATTCTTTCCGCCAACGCGCTTAAGGTAAATGAAGCGAGCCTTACCGGAGAATCGGAGCCGGTTTTAAAAAATAGCGCCGTACTGGAAATTGAAAATTTGCCGGTGGCGGATCAAAGGAATATGATTTTTAGCGGTACGAATATTGTAAACGGCAATGGCAAAGCAATAGTCATCGCTACCGGATTGGCTACGGAATTCGGCAAGATAGCGCAAAAAATCACCGACATCAACACTGAGCTTCCTTTGAAAAAAAATATTCATTATCTTTCTCGGCTGATCGTGTTTGCCGTTTTTATTATCAGTTCTTTTATTATAATTTATGGCGTTTCCATGGGAAATTCATTGAAGGAAATGTTTATGGTTGCCGTTGCTTTATCTGTTTCCGTGATTCCCGAAGGACTTCCGATTGTCATGACTTTGGTTTTAGCAATGGGTGTTCAAAGAATGAGCAAGCGCAATGTGCTGGTTAAAAAGCTTCAAGCGGTGGAAGCGCTGGGGCAGACGAGAATTATCGCGGTTGATAAAACAGGCACATTGACCAAAAACGAATTGATTATTCAGAAAGTTTACGCGGACAATAAGTTTTTTGAAGTGAAAGGAATCGGATATGAGCCAAAAGGCGAAATTAGTTTTAATGGTAAAGTGGTGGACCATTTGAATCACCCCGAGTTGATTTTGAGCGGCAAGATCGCGGCATTTTGCGCGAACGCGAGGCTGTCGCTGGTGGAAGAAACAAATACCTGGAATGTGTCCGGGGATCCGACCGAAGCGGCGATGCTGGTTTTTTCTAAAAAGATCGGATTCCATAAAAATGTTTTGGAAAGAGAAGCCTCGATAGTTTCAGAGCTTCCTTTCGATTATGTGCATAAGTATCACGCCAGCATGCGCGCCTTGGATGGGAAAAATTTTTTGTGCGTGGTGGGCGCTCCGGAAAAAGTTTTAGCGATGTGCAGGAAAGTATGGCATAAAGGAAAATCGGAAAAGTTTGCTTCTCATGAAAAAGAAGATCTGGATGCGGTATTTTTTGATCTGGCAAAACAAGGATTCCGCGTAGTAGCGTATGCGATAAACAGCGATGCCGGTAATTTTTTAAGTCATGATTCAATGCCGCCTCTCGCTTTTGTGGGATTTTTTGCCATCAAAGACGCTTTAAGGCCGGAAGTTATTCCGGCAATGAAAAAAGTCAGTTGCGCCGGTATGCGAGTGGTAATGATCACGGGGGATCATCCTTTTACCGCGGAAGCGATCGCGCGCGACGCGGGAATTTTTCACGATGGCGATATTACGATTACGGGAGAAGATATTGATATCATGGATGATGAAATTTTGTCAAAAAAACTTGCTTCTACGAGTGTTTTTGCGCGCGTTACTCCGGAGCATAAGCTTAGAATCATTCAAGCATATCGGAAGAGAGGGGAAATTGTGGCGATGACAGGAGATGGAGTGAATGACGCTCCATCGCTTGTCGCGGCGGATCTTGGCGTGGCAATGGGTAAAATTGGAACCGAAGTGGCGAAAGAAGCCTCGGATATTATTTTGCTCGATGATAATTTCGGCAGTATTGTTTCGGCGGCCGAGGAAGGAAGAAATATCTATAAGACTATAAAAAAAGTCGCTCTTTATCTTTTTTCCACAAGCGCGGGAGAAGTGTTTACGATTGTTGGAGCGATTGTTTTGGGATTCGGGCTTCCAATTTTACCGTCTCAGATCATTTGGCTTAATTTTGTGACCGATGGTTTTCTTGTTGTTTCTCTGGCAATGGAACCAAAAGAAAAAGGCTTGCTGAATGGAGCATTTAAGCGTCCCAATAAATATTTAGTCGATGGATTAATGCTGGAAAGAATGATACTTATGGCGCTTACAATGGCAATTGGAACACTTTATCTGTTTAGAGGGTATTTTGAAACTGATTTGGCAAAAGCCTGGACGGTTTCCCTTACGGTACTAGCGGTATTTCAGTGGTTTAACGCATGGAATTGCCGAAGCGAAGATAAATCGATTTTTCAGATGAACCCTTTTTCCAATAGATATCTTTTTGGCGCGATGTTCGTTGTAATCTCGCTTCAACTTGCCGCAGTATATGCGCCATTCATGCAAAAAATTCTAAATACTGTACCGCTGGAAACTTCCGATTGGTTGAAAATAATAATGGTTGCTTTTTCTATTGTTTTAGTTGAAGAAGTGCGGAAGTTTTTCCGACGAAGGGCAAAAGGGATCAATAACGTTTAACGCATTTAATTTAATCTTTAATTTATCCTCTTGAAACTAAAAAAGACAGATAACCGAAATATATAATAATAAAACATATGCCTTGCCATTTTTCCAGTATATGTTTTTTGCCGATAAACATAGCGAGAAATAGAAGAAAACTTGCGCCAATTGTCATAATCATATCTATATTATTTATCGGGTCAAAAGGCAGAGGGCTGATAATCGCGCTTGCCCCTAAGATAAAAAATATATTGAAAATATTGGAGCCCACGATATTGCCGACGGCAATTTCGGTATTACCTTGAAGGCTGGCAAGGATGTTTATGATCAGCTCCGGGGCTGAAGTTCCGAAAGCGACGACAGTGAGCCCGATGACCAGATCCGGGATCTTGAATCGTTTTGCCAGCGATGAAGCTCCATCGACAAGATAATCCGCGCCCTTGACCAAAAGAATAAGTCCCGCAATCACTAAAAGATAGGAATTCATATGTATTATTATTTTATCTAATTATTTTATTATTTAAACCTAGCAAATTTTGGCTTAGATGTCAAAAAAAGAAGCCAGGGGGGGGATAAAATCCCTGGCATTTTTAATTATTTTTTAGACTATTTCTTTATAGTACCTATTATTTCCATTTTTTCCCCTTCTATTCACTCCAAAGGCTTTGAATGTTATCGCTAGACTGCATCAATAAAAAGTAAATGTCAAGACAGGCTGAGCGTATAAGTGTTTACTATCTATTATCTCCGCTGCCGCCGAGCTTGCCTCTTTCCAGGCGTGAAAAGAGTTTTTTGATATTTTCCGCGGCAACGTTATCCAGAGATAATCCCAGCTCTGTGCTAAGCTGCGCTACATACCAAAGCACGTCGCCAAGCTCTTTGGTAATTTCCTGTTTTATTGTTTCGTCAATAATTCCGCCTTTATCGCGCAAGACTTTTTTGATCTTTTCCGCCACTTCGCCGGATTCACCGGCGAGACCCAAAGTGGGGTAGATAAAATTATTTCCCGCGTTTGGATATTTCGCGGTTTTGCGGGATTGGGTTTGATATTCTTCGAAAGTCATATTTGGAGAGCGGAAAGTAGAATGTAGAAGGTAGTTTAATTAACTTTTTACTACTCTCAACTTTCCACTTTCTACATTCAATTAATTATGGACAAATTATGCTTATATGATAAGATAATAGCATAAATATTGATAATTAAAAAGCATTATGAAAGCCATAATTTTAGCCGCCGGTGAATCAACCCGCTTATATCCGCTTACCCTGACCAAGCCTAAGCCGCTTTTGAAAGCGGCCGGTAAAACTATTTTAGAACATAACTTGATAGAGCTGGAAAGCTTGGTTGATGAAGTGATCATAGTGATCGGTTATAAGGAAGAAATGATAAAAAAACACGCCGGAGAAAATTTTGGGAAAATCAAATTAAATTATATAGAAGAAAAAGAACGCTTGGGCACGGCTCATGCTTTGGGAATGGTAGAAGGAAAAATTAAAGGAAGTTTTATTGTAATGAATGGCGACGATTTGTATCACAAAGAAGATATTAAGAATTGTTTGAAACATAAAAATTGCGTTTTGGCGAAAAAAGCTGAAGACCCGAGCCGGTTTGGCGTGCTTTTATTGGAAAATGGAAAAGTCAAAAAAATCGTAGAAAAACCAAAGGAGTTCGTTTTTGATCTGGCGAACACGGGCTTATACGTGTTGAGCGAAGAAATATTTGAGGCGATAAAAATGTCAAAAAATCAGTTAGAGGAGAATATGAACTGACTGATGCGGTAAGCGAATTGGCGGGTAAGACAGAAGTGGATTACGAAGAGGTGAAAGGTTTTTGGCACGCGGTAAGCTATCCGTGGAATTTATTGGAAGCTAATGAGTTTATGCTGTCCAGAAATAAGCCTATTAAAAGCAAAAAATCTATAATAGAAAAAGGCGCGATTTTAAAAGGCAAAGTTTCCATAGGCGTCAATACCTTAATTAAATCCGGAAGCTATATTGAAGGTCCGGTAATGATCGGTAAGAATTGCATAATCGGTCCGAATTGTTACCTTCGCGCTTTTACGGTAATTGGAAATAATTCTCACATAGGCAACGCGGTGGAAATCAAAAATTCTATCATCGGCGGCAATACGAATGTCGCGCATTTGTCTTATGTCGGCGATTCCATCATTGGCGATAATTGCAATTTGGGCGGCGGAACGATTACGGCGAATTTGCGGCATGACTGGAAAAATATCAAATGCATGATTAAAGGTGAGCTAAAAGACACTGGTCGGCAGAAACTCGGCGTAATTATGGGTGATAATTGCAAAACCGGTATCCATACTTCTCTCTATCCGGGAGTTAAAATTAATCCCGGATGCATGACTTTGCCGGGGGATATTGTTAAAAGGGATTTGGAGAAAAATAATTTTTAAATTTAAAAAATTAATTAAACAATAAAAAAACCTATGAAAATAAATCCAAATGTTTTTAGGAATTATGATATTCGAGGAGTAGCGGATATAGATTTAGATCCCGTGAAAGTTGAAGCGATCGGCAAAGGTTATGGAACTTTTTTAAGAAGAAAAAAAATTCGCCAAGCGGTAGTGGGATATGATTGTCGGCTAACCGGACCAGCCTATAAAACCGCTATGATAAAAGGATTGCGCGCTATGGGAGTCAGTGTTATAGATTTGGGGATAGTTATGACTCAGATGATGTATTACGCTCAATATCGCTATCAGACAAATGGCGGCGTGATGATTACCGCATCGCATAATCCGGCCAATTATAACGGAATGAAATTGGCGATAGGCTATTCTCAAACGACCGGTTCTCAAGAAGTGCAAGAAATAAGAAAAACCATTGAAGATGAAAATTATTTTAAATCCAGCGAGGAAGGCGGTTATGAAGAAAAAAATGTAACTGAAGATTATCAAAATGATGTTTTGAAAAGAATTGTTTTAAAGAAAAAATTCAAAGTAGTTGTTGATTCCGGATGCGGAACAACAGGAATGTATATTCCTGAAATACTCACAAAGGCTGGCTGCGAAGTTATTGGCAAAAATATAAATGTAGACGGAAGTTTTCCAGTTGGAACGCCTGATCCAACCTCGAAAAAAGTGGCTGACAGATTAGCAAAAGCGGTGTTGGAAAACAAAGCGGATTTGGGTGTAATGTTTGACGGAGATGGCGATAGGATCGGGATTGTGGACGAGAAAGGCCATATTCTATGGAATGATGTTTTGGTGGCGATATTCGCCAAAGAAATTCTAGAGCGTTTTCCGGGCTCAAAAATTGTTTTTAATACTCTTTGTTCGCAAATTGTCCGCGAAGTGGTAAAGCGGAACGGAGGCATACCGGTAATGTGGAAAACAGGACATACTTTTATCAAACAAAAAGTTGCCGAAGTGAGTGCGGCATTTGGCGGTGAATTATCCGGCCATTTTTTCTTTGCTGACAATGCTTATGGCCACGATGATGGCACTTATGCGGCATTACGAATAATGGAATATTTGGGAGAAAGAAATCTGACTTTGAGCCAGCTTTACGAAAGTTTTCCCAAATTTATTGCTTCGCCGGAAATTAAAATCGGCTGTTTGGATGAAAAAAAGGCTGAGGTAATTAAAGATTTATCGGTTAAATTTAAAAAAGATTTTCCGGACGCGGAAATTACTGATTCTAGAATTATACCTGATGATGACGGAACGCGAGCTGATTTTCCGGACGGAATGATGATATTCCGCTATTCGCAAAACGGTCCGTATATTACTGTAAAGTTTGAAGCAAAAGATCAGGCAAAATACGATGAACGGAAGAGATATGTAAAAAATCTTTTAAAAAGCTATCCGGATATGATTTGGGAAGATGATTTGTGCGTTAACCTTGAATCATTGGATTAAAAAAAATAATTTCTTAAAATTTATTACTATGTCCGAACAACCGACACAAGAATTTTTAAGCGAAGCGATGGATTTTTTGACGCCGATAATAAAACAGGCAGGGGGAATGGCTTTGGAAAGCTGGGATAAAATAGAAATATCAAAGCAAAAAGACAGCCGCGATATCGCGACGAAAGCCGATGTTGAAATAGAAAACTTTCTTAAAGAAAAAATTATAGGCAAATGGCCGGATCATGGATTTTGGGGCGAGGAAGGGGAGCGCGTGAATGCCAAATCGCCCTATCAATGGCTGGCGGATCCTATAGATCAAACAAAACTTTACGCCAAACAGACGCCGATTTTTTATGTTCATATTGCTTTACGGTTTGAAAAAAAAACAGTATTGGGGCTAATATATAATCCGGTCTCAAAACAGCTTTTTTCCGCTTTTGAGGGTAACGGGGCTTTCCTGAATAATAAATTGATTTTACCGAAGTCCCCGGTTTCTTTTGATAGAGCGATTATTGATGTGGATTTTCGCAGTTTTAGAGATAAGGAACAAAAAGAAAGAGAATGGATGCTGGAAAAACTTAATAAAATTATAGAAAAAAGCTATAGGACAAGAATGAGCGGAGGAGCCTTAAATATATACCTTGTTACTGGCGCTTTTGACGCTTATGTCAGAATTGAAGATGAAACTAAATTACAGGATGTGGCGCCGAGGATTATTATTATGCGAGAAGCAGGCTATAAAACAGAATGGATAAAAAATAATTTTGACAAAAAAATACTGATTGTTGCTCAAGAACCGCTTTTGTCGGAAATAAAAAAAATAATAAATGACTAGTATTTTATACTAATACGCTTAAATAATTTCATTATTTTTGTCATTCCCGCGGAGGCGGGAATCCAGTTTATCTCAATAAACAATATCTTTAGTATAATTATTCGGATAATCAAAGTGAAAAGCGTGCCGGAAAAATTGGAAGAGATTGAAAAAAAATATTCCGACGGGAAGATAATAAAGCTTGACGGGCTGACCGTGGAATATTCGGACTGGTGGTTTAATTTAAGGGGCTCAAACACTGAGCCGGTTATTCGCTTGAATCTGGAATCTCGAAGCAGGGGGTTAACAGAAGAAAAAGTTAAAGAAGTTTCCGGTTTGTTAAAAGAATAATTATTTTTTCAGTAAACATAAAAACAATCCTGATTATCCGGGATTGTTTTTATATATTAAATTAATTGCGGTATCATAATATCAGTCCGATTTTTTCTTTCACTTCTTGCATTGTGGCGCGGGCGACTTTGCGGCTGCGTTCGGCTCCATCAGCCAGAACTTTTTTAATATATTCTGGTTTGGCTTCCAATTCTTGGCGCTTGGCGCGGAATGGGGCGAAATAATCAGCGATATCAGAGGCTAAGGTTTCTTTGAGTTGGCTGTATTTAACCGTTCCTTTTTTGTGTTCAGCAAAGAAAGTTTCGTAATGTTCTTTTTTACCCAAGATCTCCAGAAGTAAAAATAAGTTTTTTGTTGCTGGCGTGACCTCTTTGCTAATGCCGGTATCGGTAACCGCTTTCTTCAACTTTTCTTTAATCGTTTCCGGCGAGTCGTTGATCCCGATATATGATTTCGACCCTGCGGATTTACTCATTTTTTTAGCCGGATCAAGCAAGCTCATAATTTTCGGTGTTTCGGTCAGCAAAGCCTCAGGTTCGGGGAAAGTTTCACCGAATTTGTTATTGAAAGCGTGAGCGATATTGCGGGTAAACTCCAGATGCTGGACTTGGTCTTGTCCTACCGGCACCAAACCGGCTTTGTAAATTAAAATATCCGCAGCTTGAAGCACGGGATAATCGAAAAGCCCCACATTAATATTTTCATTTTGTCTTTGCGCCTTGTCTTTGTATTGTGTCATTCTTTCGAGCAATCCCATCGGTGTGATGGTGTTAAATATCCAAGCCAATTCCGTATGTTCCGGAATTTGCGATTGAATGGCGATCGTGCACTTTTTGGGATCTAGCCCCGCGGCTAGCATATCCAAAGCCAGATTCATGATCTGCTCCGGTTTTTTCTTAGGATCGTAATTTTCCGTGATCGAGTGGTAATCGGCAATAAAGAAAAAACATTCGTACCTGCCTGCCGGTGAGGCAGGTTTGTTTTGCAGTTCTACGAAATTTTTCAAAGCTCCCAGATAATTGCCGATATGCAATTCTCCCGATGGCTGAATAGCGCTAAAAACACGGCTGTTTGTTTTGTTTGTCATAGTTTTTGTTATTATATGTTAATTATACTGGATTTATAAATTTAATCAATCAAAAACAGATGAGGGAGCCGGCTTTTAGCAAGCCCCCTTCATTTCTTCCAGTTGGAAATAACCTTCGCCTTTTGTCATATCAATATGCTTGGTTTTTTTATATTTTTTGCCGCAGTCTAAGCATATGTAAAATATTCCCGGCGCGAACGCTCCTTGTCCCGGCGAAACAAGCATTCCATCGCAGTATGAACAAAATTTATCTTGGTTAATTCCAATTTTTAATTCCAGGGTTCTAAAATCATTCGGTGTAATCGGAATGATCCCTTTTTCCTCCATATTTTTTCCTCCCCGTTTTGATTTATTTGGAACAATGAAAATTTTGTTTCATTATTCCGTTTTAAGCCAAAATAAAAGCCGCCCGGTTTCGCCGGGCGGCTAAAGAATATTTAAAGTATTCAGTGTTTTATAATGTTTTTTTTAAAACAAAACGAGCCCTGGCGAAAATCGTTGAGACATGCCAATGCCAGCCGGAATTAGCCGGGCTTATGGATGAGCTTATTAATTTTGTTTTAGAAATTGATCTCATGAAATTATTAAATATATTCTTAGTATATATGAAAATAAAATTTTGTCAACGGGAGGCAATTAAAACCGCCCGGATTTGTCGAGCGGGTCTAAAATGTGTGAATGAGCAAGTACCGGTTTTATTTACCTTTTATGAAAAAACAGCGAGATCAGACTTGTGACTACAGTTAAAGAACCGATGATCATAAGCATTTCAGGCAAAGATCTTTGGCTCTGTAACATTAATCCAACGACAAATAAAATAATTCCAAGGTAGACCGGTCTTAAGCCGCCTGAACAGCAAAGACCATGCCCGCCTCTGTCCTCTCCTTTATTTCCATTCATATTGTTGAATTTATTAAATTATTAATTATGTCTATATTATACCGTAAATAGAAAATATGGTCAAATGAGTCAATAGCTCGGCGGTGGAAAACTAAATAGTTTCAAGAAAAGTCGTTATAATATCGTAAAACCTAGTCAGGCTTTTTATTTATACTTACTCATTATATTGAAACTTTTTTAATTAATAGTTTTTCGGCTTCCAGTAAATATTTAATATTCAATTGGCTGATATTATCGGAGTCTGAATGATAGACGGTCATTATTTTTTCAAAATCGCCCAGTAACACGATGATCTTATTTTCTAATTTTTTTACACTCTTGATCGGAAAAGTCAGGTGAATCATATTTTTATCGCGATAAATATTTGTTTTGCCGCTTCCGACTCCATCTACCACGATTATTTTTTTTGATTTTTCTAAAATATTTTTATATTTTTTTTCGAATTCTCTATAGCCGTGTCCCCAATAGGTAGGTTTATCATAAGATAATTCTTCATTGCCGCTAAAAACATAAAGCGTTTTGGATAATGTTTCAGGATGATCAATAATAGATTTCATTAAGACAGCTACTCCAGAAGCGTTGTCAGTGGCTCCTTTTCCGATAGAATCATAGTGGGCAAAAACAATTACTTCAGGATTTTTTTGATTGCCAATAAGGATATTTTGAGATTGATATTTATAGGGTGTTACTTTAACCTCACCGGTTATTTTGTTTGCCTTTATGATTTTTTGCAGATCTTTTCTGTAAATTGCTATAGCCGGAGCAAAATAATGATTGCTTAGAGATATATCCAGACATTTTGGGTTAAAATTTATATTCGGTAGTTCTAAAAAACAAACTGAAGGAGTTAGTGAACTAATTAGATGTTCTTTGTCATTAATTTTTCCACTGACAAAAGAACAGCTTTTGCAGTTGATTTTTTTGCCATTCGCGAACAAGCTTGCTTTTTTGGATAATGGAATTTTAGTGGAAAATTCATGAACAGAATAAGAAATTTTGTTTTTATCCAAAACAGAAATGATAAGTTTAGCCGCTTTTTTTTCATTTTCACCTTGTCGCGAGGAAAATTTGATAAAATTCGAGATAAATTGTAATATATTAAATTGTTTTTTCATATTTTTTACTTTTTTAGTATATCACGATTAGGCGAGGATTACAAAAAAATAAGGATATCAATTTTGATATCCTTTTAATGTTTCAATTTTTTCAGTATTCTCGTGGAGAAAATTTTATTTTGTCCTTTATTTTTCCCGAATACCATGATAGTTCCGGTTTTGAAGGAAGGTGTATTATTAAAGGTTGTTTGCCTGTAATTTCTACAACTTTTCTCCATGCCGGCAAAAACACTTTTTCTTTGAAATTTCTTAATTGTTTTATCGCCTCCGCTTTTTGGGAAAAGGGAGAGTGAAAGTCTTCATATAGAACCCCATTGAAGACAAACAACGCAAGAAATGCAGCGTAGTTGTTTACCGCTTTTTCTCCTTGGTTTTTTATCCAATCCGAGATATCTATATATGCTTTCGCGTCTTCTTCGGAAAAAACTGCTTCTCTGATCCTGTGATGAAATTCCACTAGAGGTTCTCCTTGCGTAGTAGATATTTCTTCAAAGCTTTTATTTTCAATTTCCAACAGGCTATTTATTAGGTTATATTCGCCTTCCGCAAAGGTTAGTCGGCAAAGATCAATTTTTGCTTGATTTCGCGTTGAGAAGGTATCTTTGATATACTCTATCCATTTGGGATTAAATCCACCTTGTATGGCTATATCTTTATATTTCTCATCTTCTTTGCGAGCAGAAGCGATGTTTCGCCAAAGATACGCATTAGGTTTATCGCCATTCAGAGATGGTAATGGTGGTTCTATGTTTTTCCATAATTCGGATTTTATTTTTTTCATAATTATTGGAAAATTTTCCGAACTCTTTCTTTTAATGATTTCTTTTGTTGCTTCTAAGGGAGAAATATACACTTCTTCCTCATTATTTTTTAAAGGTGCTATTAGTACCACTTATTGATTCCTCCGTTAATTTTTTATATATCGAATAAACAGATTCCGCAACCTTTTGTTGCAGAAGCAAAGCAGAATTTTATCAGCCTTACTTCTGAAACAAACAAAAAAACCGCCTTTCGCCGGACAGTTTGATAAAAATCAGTATTATCCAAAACTTATTTTCTCAAAACAAAAACTTGCCCGACTAGATAGCGGTAGCGCAACAAAGACAGGAAATTTTGGCAATTGATTTTGTTTGAGAATCATTTTTCATATTAACTATATTATACACGAAGGATAAATTCTGTCAATAGCCCTTTAAGTGTTTTTATAATATCGGTTTTCCTCCCTCGATATTTTTCATTTCTTTATGATAGGTATCGGAGATTATGCGGCGAGTTTCTATCGGATGAGTGATTTGTCTCAGTGTCATTCCTTGGTCTTCGGCGGCGGTTTGGATTTTGATATTCCCAAACTGGAAATAGGTGGCAACCAGACCGGAAACCTCGCTGGCAATATCTTGAATTTGACTGTACCTCAATTCAGTTACGGTTCGGCGAAAAAATCCTTTTTGTTCTATGGAAATAATTCTTTGGCTGGTAATTATCCAAAGATCAAGATAATAATCGATGATAGCATAAAACAAGAGGAAAGAGAGGCAGAGATAATAAAGACCGACGATAAAAATGAATAGCCTTGTGAAAATTTCGGTATACGGAATTTCCACGACTAAAGGCAGAAAAAAATAAACAAAGATAGGAACCAAGAAAAGCACGGCGATCGTAAGGACAAAGCCCAATAAAACTATCCAGTGCCGGCGCTTGACCAATAGAATTTCCTCTCCGTCATATTGACCGGGGAATGTGATTTTTTTTATTTCTTCAGGGTTGACGATTGTTGTCAGGCTCATATTTATTGTTGAAAAAAAATAGGACTATTCTTTAGCGCGTTTTGAATCATCGCGGTTAATTTTAATTTATCCCAAGGAACATTTAAAAAGCTCCAAGCGGTAAATAAGATTAGGAGTATGGAAACGGCAAAAAATAAGGCGATTATTTTTTTTGTAAAGTCGCCGGCGATCCCGTATCTTTTTAAATGAAACAAGATAGACGCGGATAATGCCGCATAGATCAGTAGGGGAATGATAAGAATGAGGATATAAAACATGGAATTTAGATATTATGATATTGGATATTAGAAAATTGTTTGTTAGCGCATTAGGTTTTTAATATTTCAATATTCTAATATCGCAATATTTTTTAATTGATTCTATTACACTTCGATGATCATTGGTAACACCAATGGCCTTCTTTGAGTTTTGGTATATAAAAACTCTCCGATGATATCGCGCAAGTTATTCCTGACATAAGCCCAATTGATCGATCCTTCGCCCTGGGTTTTGATCGTAATAATGTCTCGGACCTTCTTTTTTGTTTCGTTCAGAAGATCGGTAGATTCTTTCATATAGATAAATCCTCGGGAGATTATATCCGGCTCTCCTACGATTTTTTTAGTTTTACTGTCCACGATGATGATAATCGTGAATATTCCGTCTTTGGCCATGGCTTGGCGGTCGCGCAGCACTATTTCTCCGACGTCTCCCACTCCCAAACCGTCTACCATAATATAGTCAGTTGGGACCTTTTCTTTCGTTAAATGAATGCTTTTTTGAGTAAGTTCGACGACGCTGCCGTTATCGGGTATGATAATATTTTGCGGGTCTATACCCGTTGATTCCGCCAGTTCGCTATGAACTTTTCTCATATAGTAATTGCCATGGATCGGGATGAAAAAATTCGGATGAGTGAGGTTCATCATCATTTTCAGATCTTCCCTGTAAGCATGTCCGCCGGCGTGGACGTCCATCATTTTGTAATGGATGATTTTTGCGCCTTGGCGGCAAAGAGTATCTTTCAATCCCTGGACTGTTCTTTCGTTTCCCGGAACTACGGAAGAGGAAAAGATTATCGTGTCGCCTTTTTGTATATTGACGCTGCGATGCTCGTGATTGGCGATTCTCATCAGCATGGCGTTGCTTTCTCCCTGCGCGCCTGTGCCGATCACCACCACCTGACCGTTGGGATATTTATTTACATCTTGTATTTTAATGAGAGTTCCTTTTTTAACATGGACATAGGAAAGCTGTTTGGCGATTTCGAGATTGGTTTTCAGGGAATATCCGTCCAAGGCGACTTTTCTTCCATGCTGTTCAGCCAGAGTGATAATATGCTGGATCCTTGAGATAAGCGAAGAAAAAGTAACGGCAATAATTCTTCCTTGGGCTTTTTCAAAAACGCGCCCCAGTGTTTCCATGATCGTTTGCTCGCTGACCGAATGCCCGGGGGTTTCCGCGTCAGTGGAATCACTCATTAGGAGCGAAACGCCGCGCTTTCCCAGTTCGGCGATCCTGCCAATATCGGCCGGCGCGTCATTAACCGGCGAAAAGTCGAATTTAAAATCTCCGGTATACATAATTAGCCCGACCGGAGTAAATATTGCGATTCCAATCCCGTCTGGAATATTGTGATTGATATGGAAAAATTCAATATGGAATCTTCCCAAGTCCAGCTTATCGTTTCTTGTAACGGTGTGGAGGTTCAATTTTACGTGATCCGGATAATCATCTTCCCTTTTCTTGATAATGCCGATCGTCAAAGGCGTGGCAAAAATAGGCGGGTTTCCCAGCGGCCGGATCAAGTGGGGGATAGCGCCGATATGGTCGTAGTGGCCATGAGTAATGATCACTCCTCTTATATTCTTTTCTTTTCCTTTGAAGTAAGAAATATCCGGAATGATATAATCAATGCCGGGCATATCTTCCTCGGGAAACTGCAAGCCCATATCAATAATAATTATATCGTTGCCATATTCAAAAGCCGTCATATTGCGCCCGACTTCTTCGAGACCGCCCAAAGGAATTATTCTTACGGCAGCAGTGCCGTGTCCGGGGTAGCGCAGAACAGGTTGTTTTGTGGGCATCAAGTTTTGTTTAAAAGCCGCGTTGGATTGTTTTCCCGGCGCGAAAGGCTGTTTAATAGCCGAAACGGGCCGTTGAAATCTTTTTTGTATCATCATAAATTTAGTTGTTTTTCTAATTTTCCATCTGTGTCTCAAAATACACGATAGAAAAATTTAATTATGAATTATTTGTAAATGTAAGATTTACAATGAAAAACGTAAAGTGACAGATAAAAATTTTAGATTTTAAATTATCGTTTTTAGTTTTTCGTTTTTATTTTTTAATTTGTTAAAATTGTTGTGGGGATGGAGAGACTCGAACTCTCAAGGCCTAAGGCCATACGCTTCTGAAGCGTACGTGTATACCAATTCCACCACATCCCCAAGGCAGTTTTTCATTATAAAATTAATGAGAAGCTTAGCTTAATCTGCCACGCGGCGGATTAAAAATTCAAAAATTTTAACTTGCCGTCCCATATCCTTTTTTTCATAAGCGACCAGGAGTTAGCGCTGGCGAATCTGTCGGCCGGAAGAACGACGATTTTTGTGTCCATTCCCTCCATGCCGGTTTTAGCCCAGTAGCTCATATATCGATTGAAGAGAAAAACCGCCGGCGCATCATCGACAATTTGTGTCTGAAAGGCGGCCAGCAATTCCGTTTTTTTGTCAGCATCGAATGTTTGCCGCAGATCTTCCAGAATTTTGTCCGTGTCTTTATTTGAGTAAAGAGCCAGATTTAGGCCGGGCGCTTTTATTTCCGAAGAATGCCAGAAAATAAAAGGATCGGGCGAGATGCTTAGTATTTCTCCAAAAAGCAGCGCTTCATATTCTCTGTTTCTGATCACCGATTGTATCTCGTCCGCGCTTAGAATGTTAAGATTTACTTTTATTCCGCCTTTTTGCCATTGTTCTTTCAGGACCTCCGCTGATTTTTTTAGTTCCGGCGAATCTGAGGTGGTCAAAGTAATTTCCAGAGGGATATTTTCCATTTCTACCTTGGGTTTTATTTTACTGCCCAGCGGAGGCGGAATGGCTTCTTTTTTGAATTCTTTTCCTCTTATTCCGTCTTCTCCTTGCGCCCATCCGGAATTAGTCAGGATCGTATTCGCATAAGCGGGGTCAAAGGCATAAATTTTAGTCTGGGTATTGTATTCTTTCAGGGTGGGGGGGATCGGCGTTTCGGTTTTTTGGCCGTTATTTTTTAAGGCCTCGCTTATAAGAGCATCTTTATCGGTCAGATAATTGATGGCCAGGCGGACATTTTTTTCGGTTAATGCTTTTGCTTTCTCTTGGTTAAAAAATACGGCAAAGTATCCCGGAGTTTTAAAATTGTATTTTTTGATATCCGGTTTTACGATTTCCGCTTCTTTTTCTTCGCTAACGTAAGCAGTCGCGTCGATCAATTCGCTATTGACGGCGCTAAGAAGGGAGTTTTGGCTGTCGAAGAACTTAAAAGCAAGTTTTTCAATGAAAGGTTTTTTGCCGTAATAGTCGTTATTTTTTTTAAGGGTTAAGGAAACGATATTTCCGTTCGCGTCTTTGGTAAAACTGTCGAAAATATATGGCCCGGAACCGATCGGTTTGACATTGTATTGGGCCAAAGGAGTATTTTCGGAACTAATATAGCGCCAAATATGGCTTGGCAGGATCCCGAAAGTAAGATTTTGCAAGAACGGTTCATAAGGCGACCTTAAGGACAGCTTTATCGTATAGTCATCGATTTTTTCAGTTTCTATGCCCACCAAATTTCCCCTGAGGGAGCTTTTGTAATTTGGGTTTTGAATCGCTTTGATAGTGAACAAAATATCATCGGCGGTTAAAAACTTATCATTTTCTTTTGTCAGCTGATCGCTTCCGTGATCATGCCAAAATATATTATTTTTGATTTTTATCGTGTAAATTTTTTTGTCTTCGGAAATGCTGTATTCTTGAACCGCGTCCGGTTTTAATTCTCCGTTTTGGTCGGGAGCGAACAAAGACGAAAAAACCAGTTTTGCCAAATCCGTATCGGCGTCTTTGGACTGGGAAAAAAGAGGATTGATATAGCGCGGATTGCCGATAATCCCTTCAGTCCAGGTGCCGCCGTTTGCCGGAACGATAATTGTTTTCGCAAGCCAAAAGTTATAATATAGTTTGGCGCTCGCGACCAGCATTGCCAAGAATAACAATAAAACCAGTATCTTTTCTATGCGGCTGAGAGCGGTAAAAGTTTTACTGATAAGCGTCCAGGCAAAAGAAAGCTTTCCTTTGCCGGAAGGCACGGAAAAATTATCCGGATATTTTAAATTCGGAAGATTCTTTCTTTTGTTTTTTAAAATACGAAAAATATTTATAGATTTTATCCCCGCTGTTGGCTATGATATCATGCTTTAGGAAGCATATTCCGTTATTCGGCAGATTTAGCGGCAATATCTTGGATATCGAAAACCTTAAAGGGGATTTACTTTGTTATTAAACTGTAAAAAGCCAATCCCAAAAAGGCAGTGGCTAAGATTATAGTAAGAGTGAATATTGTTTTTTCCGCTCCGCGCTTGGTGAAGTAGAAATTTCCTTCGCCGCCGAAAGTCGAGCCAAGCCCGACTCCGCGCGCCTGAAGGAGGATCAATATGATAAGCAATACAGAGACGCCTATTTGCGATGTTTCTATTATTTGCGGTAGAGTCATAGCGATTATTTTTTGTAAATTAAAGAATATATTAGATTAGCGAACCCCAGAAGGATCGTTGCCCAGAAAAGCGCCGGAATTCCAGTGATCGTCAGATCAGGAGTGGAACGATCGACTATATAGATGATGATCATGTTGATTACTACCGTGAAAAGTCCAAGAGTCAGAAGAATAAGCGGTCCGAACAATAATTTTAAAACGGGCTTTAAGAAGAAATTCACTATTGTTAAAAGGAAAGAGACCCATAAAAGTGAAATTGTATCTCCGGTAAATTCAAATCCCGGTATCAGTTTAAAATAGACAGCCGCTTTTATCGCAATCGCGTTTA
The DNA here is from genome assembly GCA_030693205.1 of bacterium. NCBI lineage: Bacteria > bacterium. The sequence continues at coordinate 35,043 of JAUYBG010000011.1, read as the reverse complement.
TTAATATTTGATAAATAAAACGCATAAGTAATATTTTGTAATATTTATTAAATTTAACCCGCTTCGCCAAAACTTCAGCGAGGCGAGCAATAACAAAGGCTTTTGTTTAAGCCATAAAACTATATTAACACAAGAGAGGGGGTTTGTCAACCGATTTTTAAGGATTTTCCATTATTTTAATAAAAAGATTGCGGGGGTTTTTGTTTCTAATTGGTCTGAATGGAAAAGAAATACGTGCGCTCTTGATTAATTATTCATTATAGTCTATAATAAAGCGATTAAAATGCCAGCGCTAATGATTCCAATTGAATATAAAAACAAAATTTATTTATGAAACAAAAACTTTCTAACGCTTCCAGGCAAGTGATAAAAATCCAGGGAGCTCGCACGCATAATTTAAAAAATATTTCTCTCGACATTCCGCGGAATCAATTGGTGGTTCTTACCGGACTTTCCGGGAGCGGAAAATCATCGCTGGCTTTCGATACGATCTACGCCGAGGCGCAGAGGCGGTATCTCGAGAATCTATCCGGAGAATTCGGGAAAATAGCGAGCAATAAAAATTCGGCGGAAGTGGACGAGATCCAGGGCTTGAGCCCCGCCATTGCCATTGATCAGAAAAATTGCATCCGGACTTCGCGCTCAACCGTGGGCACGATGACGGAGATCTATGATTATTTGCGGCTGCTTTTTACGAGAGCCGGAGTGCAGCATTGCCCGGGTTGCGGCAAGGCGCTTACGAAGCACACCCCTTTGGAAATCTATAATGAAATAATTAAAACTAAAGCTCGCGGCCGCGCCAAGCTTTTTATTTTTGCTCCGCTGGGATCGAAACCGGCCTTAAAATTATTGAACGAGGCGAAATCGGAAGGATTTTTTAAGATCAAGACCAGCGGGGGGATCATTCCTGTAAATGAATTTTTGCCAAAGATCAAGAACAATAAAGAAAAAGTCTATTTGCTGATCGAAGAAATAATCGAAGGCAGTGTTTTTGAATCTTTTAATGAAAAAACCCGCCTTAGAGACGTGATCAGCTCGGTTTTGAAATACGGGAAAGACAGTTTGGTGGTAAGCGCCGGCGGGAAAGAAAAACAATACGGCATAAAGTTTTATTGTGAAGACTGCGATTTTACAATGGAAAATTTATCGCCGCGGATGTTTTCTTTCAATTATCCTTCGGGGGCTTGCTCCACTTGCACCGGCTTGGGAATGGTTTTAAAAGTTTCAGCGGACCTGATCATTCCCAATTCCAAATTGACGCTCGCGGAAGGGGCGATCAAACCGTGGAGAAGTTCGTGGAATTCCTGGCAAAACGATTTTCAAGCGCTGAAAGAAGCTTCGGAAAGATTGAATTTTTCGGTTGATGTTCCCTTGGCTCGCTTAACGAAAGAAGTGCTGGATCTGGTGCTCTATGGAGAGAAAAAAAAGAACGGTGAAAGTTCTTCGTCAAAAGCAAAGTCAGAGGAAGAAGCGTGGCGCGGAGTCGTTCCGTTGATCGAAGCTAAGTATCACGAAACAGCCTCGGAATTCATAAAAGCGGAAATCGAGCAATATATGGTGAAACGGATTTGTCCCGATTGCCAAGGCAAGAGATTGAATAAAACAGTTTTGGCGGTAAAGATAAATGGTAAATCAATCAATGATTTTGTTCAAATGCCGATCGAGAAGCTATACGGCTATTTTAAGAATGAATTTTCCGGAAGTTTTTCAAGCGTCGAGAAAAAGGCAAAAACTTCCAATAAGACTAAAGGAGGAGAAACTAAAACGAGCGATCAGGTCATTGCTCCGATCTTGAAAGAAATAGTTTTACGCACGAAAATAATTACCCAGATAAATTTGGGCTATCTGATGCTCTCCCGCGCTTCCGATACTTTGAGCGCCGGCGAGAGCGAGAGGCTAAGGCTTTCGGCTCAGATAGGAGCGTCTTTGTCCGGCATCCTTTATGTTTTTGATGAGCCGTCGATCGGGCTCCATCCGCGCGATAACGAGAAAATTATCAAGATGCTGATCAGGCTTCGCGATCTGGGGAATTCGGTGCTGGTGGTGGAGCACGAAGAGGCTTTTATCAGGGCAGCTGACTGGATCGTCGATATCGGGCTGGGCGCGGGAAAAATCGGAGGCAATATCATGGCCAGCGGCACGTTGAAAGAAGTGACCAAAAGCAAAGGCTATACCGGGCAATATTTATCCGGAAAACTGCTGATTCATCGCGCCAGGAAGCCGGTTGGCAGAATTGATAAGAAAAATTCTTTATGTATTTTTGGCGCTACGGAATTCAATTTGAAAAATATTGATATCGTGATTCCCTTGGGAAAATTGGTTTGCTTTACAGGCGTTTCCGGTTCGGGCAAAAGCACGCTCATCGATGATATTTTGGGCAAATATTTAAGCAAGTATTTTTATAACGCCAAAGCCGAGATTGGGCAGCATAAAAAAATTACCGGCGTGGAAAATCTGAAAAAAGTCATCCGCATCAATCAGAACCCGATCGGCCGGACTCCGCGTTCGAACGCCGCCACTTATACCGGATTATTCAACCGGATCAGGGAAATTTTTACTGAGCTTCCCGAAGCCAAAAGGCTGGGCTACAAGATCGGCCATTTCAGTTTTAATGTCAAAGGCGGGCGCTGCGAGAGCTGCAAGGGCGACGGCGTAAAAAAAGTGGAAATGTATTTCTTGTCCGATGTCTATGTGCCGTGCGAGGATTGCAATGGCGCGAGGTATACGGAAGACACTTTGAGGATAAAATATAAAGGCAAAAATATTGCCGAGGTTTTGGAAATGTCGGTGGATGAGGCGCTGAGCTTTTTTGCCGAAGACGGAATACTGGTCAATCAGCTTTCTTTGCTTGAAAAAGTGGGCTTGGGATATTTGCGGCTCGGCCAGCCGGCGACGCATTTGTCCGGAGGCGAAGCTCAGAGGATCAAATTGGCTTCCGAGCTGTCGCGTCCGGAGAAGCAAGGAACCACGCTTTACATTATGGACGAGCCGACGGTCGGTTTGCATCCGGAAGATGTGCGGAACTTGCTCAATGTTTTGAGCCAGCTCGTGGATCGCGGGAACACCGTACTTTTGATCGAGCACAATATGGATATTATCAAGAACGCCGACTGGGTCATTGATATGGGGCCGGAAGGCGGAGACAAGGGCGGCGAAGTGGTGGCCCAAGGTACGCCGGAGCAAGTGGCGAAAGTAAAGCGGAGCTATACCGGGCAATTCTTGAAGAAAGTTTTGGCGAAATAATTTTCAATTAGTAAATTTTAAAAAATGTCAAGCCAAAATCGGCAAGGTTCAATATCCAATTTTGAGCGTTCAATCTTCGCCACGATCGCTTATTACGATTATTTTAATTATCCGCTGACGGCAGGGGAGATTTATCAGTATTTGATAAAGCCATACCCGCAATGTCATCCCGAATTTATTTCGGGATCTATAAAAGCCGAAAAGCGAGACGATAAGATCCTGAAACAAGTTCAGGATGACACAGAACAAATCAAGAACGATAATTTGAAAATTCAGGATGACAATGGGAAACTATCATTTTCGGAAATCATAGAAATTTTAGACAACAGCACGATCTTAAAAAAAACAATCGAACAAAAAAACGGATTTTATTTTTTGCGCGGGCGGAAAGAGATGATCAAGCAAAGAATTCAAAGCAAGAAATTAACCGACCAAAAATTTAAAAGATCAAAATGGATCTTAAAATTTATTTCTTATCTTCCGTTCATCCGCCTGATAATGATCAGCGGTTCAACAGCCATCGGAAATCCGCAAAAAGAATCGGATATTGATCTCTTGATCGTCGCGAAATACGGAAGAATCTGGACGGCGCGCGCGGCGCTGACTTTTTTTACGCTTTTATTCGGCGTGTATCGGCATACCGGCAAGACGGAAAACCGGCTTTGCCTCAATCATTATATTACCGACAGATCACTGGGCATAGATTTCGGCAATCTTTATAAAGCAGAGGAATATTTGAATCTTCTGCCCTTGTCGGGAGACCTCAATCTTTACAAAAAGTTTTTTAAGGAAAATTCCTGGATAAAAAATTATACGTATTCTTCCTCGGGAAGCTTGGAAAAGAATTTGCGCACGATTCCTTTGAAAGGCGTATCGCTTAAAATCAAACATTTTTTTGAGTTTTTACTTTCCGGATTTGTCGGCGATCGTTTTGAAAAATATTTTAAAAAATTACAAGTTTATTTTATCGAAAAAAATCCTTTGACTGGCAGTCCGAAAGCGCGCATCCGGTACAATGACAGCAATTTGGTCTTTCATCCGGTCTTAGTCGAGCCGGAAGTTATCGGGAAGTGGAAAGAAAAAATGGCGAAATTTGAGTGATATATTCCGTTGATTTTATGGTCAGATTGAGGTAAAATTTGATAGATAATTTTAATTAAATAGGTTTTAATACGATTTATAACAAAATTATGTCAGACATTAAAGATTTAACGGGAAAAATCATTAAATTTCGAGACGAAAGAGACTGGAAACAGTTTCATAAGCCCAAAGACCTGGCAATTTCACTTGTTTTGGAAGCTTCGGAAGTTTTGGAGCATTTTCAATGGAAAAATGAAAAAGAAATTGAAGAATATATAAAAATAAATAAAGACGAAATCGGAGATGAGATTGCCGATGTTTTTATTTATTTAATGGATATTGCGCATGGCTTGGATATTGATATAAAAAAAGCGGTGGAGGATAAACTTATAAAAAACGGGAAAAAGTATCCGGTTGAAAAAGCAAAAGGGAAGCATACAAAATATAATAAATTGTAAAATTTTATAAAAAAACAATCAGTTAAAAAAGTAGCAAATTCCAATAATAAATTTATAAAAACTATAATATGAAACTGAATAAATGTATAATTAAAACAAAAGAAGGTGAAATTGAAGTAGAGGTTGCGCGCTTTAGCAAGGTAGATGCAAAAACTTTTAAAAAACTTTTTGATATTTGGGTTAAGCTGAATGATGGGCTTGGTAAATATGGCAGAAAAGTTAATATTCCCGAGGTTTTGTCTGAGGGGATGTTCTGTGTATTTTCTAATTCTGTGAGATTTCAAAGAAAATTGAAAGGCAAGGGCTCTGTTTCATTTGATACGATTAATTTAGAAACAGGCGAGAGAGAGCAGATTAAGGCTAGCAGTATAGAGGCAGACTTAACTTCTTTTGGTCCAAAAAGCGAATGGGATAAGCTTTATTTTATGAGTTTTTATAAAAAAGAGAAATTGGATGGAACTTTTGACGTATATGAAATTCCCAACAAATTAATCTATAAAAATAAGGTAAATCACGGGCAAACAATGGAACTTCAGCAAAAAGAAAAAAGACGGCCAAGGTTTAGTATAATCAATGATATAATTAAACCTTATAGAATTAAGCCAATAGGAAAAAACATTAAAATTTGGTAGTTACATCATGGCACTCATCATCTGTTTTGCCACAGCTTCAATAACCGGAACGCTTACTGAATTTCCAAATTGTTTATATAATGCAGAGTCGGCAATCTGCGGTAATTTATAATTTTTAGGAAAACCTTGAATGCGCGCGCATTCAAGAGGAGTTAGCTTTCGAATGCCTTTTTTGTCTTTTATAATTGGAACATTATGCCCCCCCGTACCCATATTTGCGGTTAGTGTTGGGCAAACCCCGCTTTTATTTTCTCGTACATATTGTCTGCGCCATTGGTAAACTTTTCCATATTCTTTTATATAATCCTTTAGTTTCGCGAATAGCGGCTTGCCGTTGTAGTAGTATTTTTCCGGAACACTTTTTTCTAACAAATCAGTAATCTTTTTTGTTAGTTTGATTGGATCTGGAAATAAAAAATTATCAGTATAATCTTTATTTTTGAACCCTACAATGTAAACTCTTTCTCGATTTTGAGGGATATTGCCGTATTCCATGCTATTCAGCACCCTTGCTTTTACATAGTAGCCCAAGTTTTTCAGTATTTTTTCAATAGTTTTGAAGGTATTTCCGCCGTCGTGGCTCTTTAGATTTTTTACATTTTCAAGCAAGAAACCTTCAGGCCTCCTCGCTTCTATGATTTTTACGATATCAAAAAACAGATTTCCTCTATTTTTTTTATCGTTAAATCCTTGTCTATATCCTGCAATAGAAAAAGGCTGGCAAGGGAAACCGCCTAACAGAAAATCGAATTTTGGCAAATCATTAATTCCAATTTTTCTTATATCTTCGACTACAAGTTTTGATGTTAGAAAGTTTAAATCATAAGTAATCTTGCATTGTTCATCGAAGTCATTCGCAAAAACAGTATTGAATCCAGCTTTTTCAAAACCTAGGCGTATTCCGCCGACCCCAGCAAAAAGATCTAGCGTTTTGAATCCATGCCGAGTTTTTTTTACAGTTTTCTTTTCTGGTTCGCCGGAAACATTGTTTATTACCTGAACGACAACGCCTCTTACTTCGACCTCAGTTCTATAAAGGGGTAGCATGTTTGGGTTTCTAGGCTCAAGACGGAACCTGTTCCGTTCTCTGTAAAGTTTTTTAAGCGTTGCTTCGTTGTTATCTATAATAGCAACGACAGTTTGGCCATTTTCTGCAGAAGATTGTTTTTTAATTATCACAGTATCGCCATTGAAAATTCCTTCGTTAATCATGCTATCGCCAACTACGCGAAGAGCGTAGTAATTTTTCGGATTTTTGATAGCTGGATTCAATACAGATATATTTTCTTGAAAATCTTCAATAGCTTCAATTGGTTTTCCTGCAGCTATTTTCCCGATTATTGGAATATTAATAATTATTCTTTCCTCTTTTCTTAAAGTTATACCCCGAGCAGAATTATCATTTTTCGAAAGATAGCCTTTTTCTTTCAGCGTATTTATATGTTCATGTATCGTTGATACTGCTTTGAGCTTTAACTTTTTTCTTATTTCTTCTATTGTAGGAGAAATTCCATTTTCTGTTTGATAGGCGCTAATGAAATCAAAGACTTGTTTTTGTTTTTTTGTTAGAGTTTGCATATTGTAATAAAAATTAGTTTGTGCTACAATTTAATTATAACCGAAAATAAACCGAAAATCAAGGCAGTTATCCACATGTTTTAAAATACGGTATGGACACTTTTACTAAGAAAAAGAGAAGCGAGGTAATGTCTAAAATCCGTTCTAAGAATACGGGGATTGAAAAAATAATTTTCAGGGAGCTCAGAAAAAGAAAAATTTATTTTCAGAGATATTATTCAAAAGCGATTGGCCACCCGGATATAGCGTTGCCAAAAAAGAAAAAAGCAGTATTTGTTGATGGTGATTTTTGGCACGGCTGGCGATTTGCAAAAACAAGAAAAAGGCTTCCAAAAAAATACTGGCAAGCAAAAATTGAAAATAATATTAAGCGCGACAAGAAAAACAGGGCAAAACTAAAAAGGGAAGGCTGGAAAGTTTTGAGAGTTTGGGAGCATGAGATTGAAAAAGATCTAAATTTGGTTATAAAAAAGATTATCTATTTTTTATCAAATTAAAAATATGACAAATAAAAATTAAAGTTGTTTTAATAAAAAATATTAAAGCAAAATCTATATATGAAAGACAATATAATCGGATTAACTGTAGGTATAAAATATGCAAAATCTTTTCGTATACCCGATATAGCCGGAGATATTATTGATAATATTCTTTATAGTGACAAAACGCCGTTTGGAGCAGATTTTTTTCCTGAAATGCAGGAAAACTCGCGTCGTGAAAAAACATTATACAATTCTGTTACTGAAGAATATTTGAGAATCAACACAGATGACTTGATACTTGGAATCGTAGTAAATAAAAATTTTGAAAAAAAGTATGCCTGGATACGAGATGATATTTTTAATTATTTTAAAAATGTTTTATTTAAAGAGTATCAATTAAAAAATATAAAAAGAATAGGGATTATTTTTTCTCATAAAATTGGAAAAAACAAAAACCTTGATCAGGCGGTGAATCTTTTAACTGAAAACAAAATAAACGATACAGAAAATATCAATATTTCGTTTTCAAAAAAAGACTCTGTTGTAGAAGCGTTGTATCGGAAAGGGGTAAGTGATTATAAAAATGCAATATACAATTTTATTGAAATAAAAGAAGCGACGCTCGCTAGCCTTGATTATCAATATTATTATGATCCGGCGCCGGAAGATTTACGAGAATGTTTTACAGAAAAAGTTTTTGACGATGCAAAGAGTTTCTTGGAAAAAAATTACTATTCTTGGTTAAATAATTATGAAGCAAAAAAAGATAAATAGGCTAATTCATGCCGGTAAAACTCTTTACGAAAAAGACGCTTACGGGAGATTTTTATTATCAAAATTCGCTTTAAACAAAACAGAAGAAGATCCTATTGATCTAAAGAAAACAGATTCGTCGTCTTTTGAAGACAAAGAAATAGAAAAACCCCGATTTCAAAAAAAATCAGCATTGTTAAGCGTTAAAGATTTTTTATACGATAATTGGATAATAGCCTTAATAAGCGGAGTGATTTTTCTTGTTATTGGAGGATATATTTCAGTTTATCGCGAGCAAGGCGTTCAAGGGGAAAAAATTATGACCATTGAGAAAAATATTGATACGATAAATAAACAATATAATGATAATCAAAATAATTGGAACGACCTTGATAAGCGATTTGAAGTTTTTAGAGCAGAAGTTTCCAAAGAAATAGAATTTATTAAAAAGAAGTTAAAATTGTAGCAATTTACAACTTCACATTTGTATAGAACTGTGCAATTTTGTTTCTTATGCGGATTGTCTTGACAACAACCGCCGGTCTGTTAATATAATAGATGTCCATTAACAAACAGATATTAAATAATCAGTGTTTTTGGTTAGACTTAATGATTACAGTTTAGCCATTTTTAATCTTTTAATTTATAAAAATATGATGAATATCAAACCATTGGGAGATAGGGTGGTGCTGGAGCAAATTTCTCCGGAAGAGACCACAAAATCGGGAATTATTCTGCCCGGCACAGTAGAGAAAGAAAAACCTGAACAGGGCAAGGTTGTTGCCGTGGGTACAGGGCGCTTGTTAAAAGATGGAACGCGCGCGAAAATGGAAGTAAAAGTGGGCGACAAGGTGCTTTTTTCCCGCTATTCGCCGACCGAAGTGAAAATTGAAGGAAAAGAATATTTGGTTGTCAAAGAAGAAGACTTGCTTGCGATCTTAGTGTAATAATAAATTAATAAATTTAAATTTATGGCAAAACAAATAAAATTTGGCGATGAAGCCAGGTCCAAGATAAAAGCCGGTATTGATAAATTAGCCGATGCCGTCAAAGTGACTTTGGGGCCCAAAGGCCGCAATGTGGTGCTCGACAAAAGCTACGGAACCCCGACCATTACCAATGATGGAGTTTCTATTGCGAAAGAGATTGACCTCGAAGACAAATTCGAAAATATCGGCGCGCAGCTGGTAAAAGAAGTCGCTTCCAAAACCAATGATGTGGCTGGCGATGGCACGACTACCGCCACTCTTTTGGCGCAAGCAATCATTAATGAAGGAATGAAATTCGTATCAATGGGAGTGAATCCGGTAGGGCTTCGGCATGGGATTGAAGCGGCAACTCAAGCAGCGGTTGAAGAATTGGGAAAAATGAAAAAGAAAATTTCCACTGAAGCGGAAATGGAACAAGTCGCGACGATCTCGGCGGAGGATGCGGTTATTGGCAAAAAAATCGCGCAAGTGATCAAGGAAGTCGGTCATGAAGCGCCGATCACCGTCGAAGAATCCCAGACATTCGGCATTGAGACAAAAGTAGTGGAAGGCATGCAGTTTGACAAAGGATATATTTCTCCATATATGATCACTAATGCTGAGAAAATGGAAGCCGAGTATAGAGATCCTTTAATCTTGATCACTGACAAGAAAATCTCCGCCGTTAGCGATATTTTGCCGTTATTGGAAAAAATTGCCAAATCAGGCAAAAAAGAATTGGTAATTATTGCCGATGAAATTGACGGCGAAGCGCTGGCCACTTTGGTGGTGAATAAATTAAGAGGAACATTTAATACGCTCGCGATAAAAGCTCCCGGGTTTGGCGATCGGAGAAAAGAAATGCTGGCTGATATCGCGGTCCTTACTCGCGGCACGGTGATTACGGAAGATCTGGGATTGAAGCTTGAAAATGCGGGCTTGAACGAGCTTGGCAGCGCGGCAAAAATAATCGCGACCAAAGACAATACGATCATTGTCGGCGGCAAAGGCGGCAAAGCGGAAATTGACAAAAGAATTTCCCAGATCAAAACCGAGATCGCCCAAAACACCTCCAGCTTTGATAAAGAGAAATTGCAAGAGCGCCTGGCGAAGCTTACCGGCGGAGTCGCGGTGATCAAAGTGGGAGCGGCGACTGAAGCCGAACTGACTTATAAAAAACATAAAGTTGAAGATGCTTTGGCGGCGACAAAAGCGGCCGTGGCGGAAGGAATTGTTTCCGGCGGAGGAACCGCATTGTTAAAAGCAAGCGTTGCGGTTCGTGATAGATTTTCTAAAAATAAAGTCAATGTTCCGAGCCAAGACATAGCGGTTGAATTCAATGCCGGCTTCAATATTTTATTAAGAGCGCTAGAGGAGCCATTGAGACAAATTGTGCAAAATGCCGGCAAAGAAGAAGGTCCTGTAATTGCCGACGCTATCAAGAAATCAAAACTACAAAATGATGGCTATAATGCTATTACCAATAAAATTGTACCTGATATGATCGCGGCTGGAATTATTGACCCCGTGAAAGTAACCAGAACGGCTCTTGAAAATGCCGCGTCGATGGCGGCGATGTTCCTGACCACCGAAGCGGTGGTGACCGATATTCCCGAGAAGAATCCGCCAGCTGGCGGACCGATGGGCGGTATGGGTGGAATGGGCGGTATGGGAATGGGGATGTAAAATGAAATGACAAATGACCCGCCTTCGCATCAAAGCTTCGGCGAGGCAAGCAAATTTCCAATGACAAAAATTTAAGACAAAGAAAGGCGGGGGAATTTTCCTCGCTTTTTGTTTTGCGCGAAAAATTTTGACTATTAGCGGCTTAAATGATAAACTGAAATTACTAAGTAAATAAATTTTATAAAATGAATAAAATAAATTATTTTTTAGTTTCTGTAATTATTGTCTTTCTTATTAGTAATATCTTTTTGTATTCTAATTTAAGCAAGCAAAATTTAGGTATTAAAAAAGATATTTCAGATTTAAAACAAGAGCAAATCAACCAAAATGAAAACGTAGAAAATCTACAAAATTTGGTGACTTTTAATTGGAAAGAATATCGAAATGATAAATTTGGTTTTAGTTTTAAGTATCCGGAATATGTGAATGTATGCGACGATACCTTAAAATCTCAAGATGTTATAAAAGCAGAATTAAATCTAAACATCCGCACGGGTTATAATGGCATACCTGATACTTGCGATACACGAGATAACCCATCAACACATATTACAGTTAAAAAAAATACTGAAAATTACAAAACAGCCGAAGAAGCATTTTATAAAGAACTTTCAACGGATTATACGTCCCCGGATTCTTTTTATAACAAAGAACTTCAAGAAGTATACTCATCTCTCGTTAAAAACAATTTTACTTATTTTAAAATCAGCGGACTTGACGCTTACGGAGGAAGGGTTGTTTTTTCAAAATCTACTTCCAGTTCGGGCATTACTCTGATGGAAAATTATAAAGTTGTTATTTTAAAGAATGATCATGTTATTAAATTTAGCACGGATAATTATCTTCGTGTGGATGGTAAAAATCGACAATTCGGCAACAAACCAGTATTTGATATTATTATTTCTTCTTTTCATCTTAATACTTATTAGTTTTAAAAATAAAAGAGGGCAGTTTAAAAATAATCTGCCCTTTACATTTGTGTTGTTTAATCCTTATGAAGGATAGTGGTTGCTGTAGTAATTATTGTTGTAGTAATTCACATTTGTGAATACCTTATATCCTTTATTTCTTAGTGTTGGAATTGTTGTAATTTTGTGCGAAATAGCTTCGCTTATTCCAACGCCATTTGATTCTATCACACCCACATTGTCTCCGCTCCTGGAAACTACGATGGCTATATGTTGCGAGGTCGAGTCCGCAGGTTTGAATATTATATCCCCGGGCCATGGTCTATCGTTAGTCATTTCTGTGGCATATGGATAAATATCATATGACCACGAATTAAATTTACCCGCCGTTCTATCAGCTTCCGATCTGTATAGAAGCAGATTTACAAAGAACAAACATTGCCCTCCTCTGCCTATACTATTATTGAAACCGTATTTGACCCAGCCATCTATTATTGGTGTTGTCTCTCCTGCATAATAGACTCCTCCCAATTCGTTGATTGTTCGAGTCTGTGCTGGCCTGTCAAAATCCATAAAGTTCCACTTACCCAGTTGTTGTGTCGTTCCTGGGAAAGCATTAACATCGCCCATTACGGCAAAGTATGCTTCACGAATTATCGCCTCTCGGTCATAGTAACTACCGCTTGGAGGTATTCTTGCTTCCACTGGCGCTATTGCGGCAAACATTGCCACTATCAGCAGTCCAATGACTGCTAAACTCATTTTCCTCATTTCTAATCACTTCTTGATTTATTTTCGTTTTTTGTTTTTCTGCGTTCAATTTCCCCAGTCTTCTTTGCGCTTTTTGCGCTTTTTTTATTTTAGTGTGCTACATTTTTAAATTTCCTCCAATGCTGGTAATATTACCATAAAAAAAAAAGCCATCGTCAACGTCTAAATTGGGGATAAGTTTTTTATTGCCATAAAATAAATTTTTTTGACAAGCGGACAGCAAAGCTATAAGATAAGATTAATAATATTTTACTGATTAATATAAAAGAAATGTTATTTCCCATAAGAATAAATAAATATTTAGCCGATAAGAAGATCGCGAGCCGCCGGGAAGCCGACGAGCTGATCAGGCAAGGAAAAGTAAAAGTGAATGGCCAAAAAGCCGAGCTGGGAGCAATGGTGCGCGAGGGCGACAGGGTGGAAGTGGGCGGAAAAATGAAAGAGCTGGTCTATATCGCTTTTAATAAGCCGGAAGGAATAATCACGCACAGTCCGCAAAAAGGCGAAACGAGCATCGCCGATATTTTAAAACTCAAATACAAAGTTTTTCCTTTGGGCAGGCTGGATAAGGATTCAAGGGGCTTGATCATGCTTACCAATGACGGCCGGATCACGGATAAATTATTGAACCCGATTGAACGCCACGAAAAAGAATACGAGGTTAGGGTCAATAAGCCGGTTAGCCGGGATTTTATCAGCCGAATGGAGCAAGGGGTAAAACTGGATGACGGCTATGTCACGCAAAAATGCGTTTTGAAAAAATTGGATAAATTTTCTTTTTCCATAATTTTGACCGAGGGCAAAAAAAGGCAGATCAGGCGGATGTGTGCGGCGCTGGAATACGAGGTCTTGGATCTCAACAGAGTCAGGATTATGAATATCAAGCTGGGCGAACTAAAAAGCGGGGGTTATTGGATACTTGTGGGCAAAGAGCGGGAAGAGTTTTTGGCAAAAATGGGGTTGTAAAAAAGATATTTTGATCAGTAAAACTCGCCAATTATTTTTGATTGCATGGGTTTCACCAAATGCACTCAAAAACGAATTGGCTTGCTTTTAATATGCACTTTTCTTTAATCCAAAACCTCAGTTTTTAAAACCGGCATTGCCACGTATCGAATGGTACGTGGTTCGGAATCTACCCGGATCACGTTAAAACGCAAGCGGCCGAGAATTTAATAAGGCCAAGTTTGACAAAAAGCAATATCTATTTATACTATACGTAGTTCTGTTGTTTCAAAATAGAAATCGAAAAGAACAGGAGGAAAATAATGAAAAGAAAAATATATCTGGCCGGAGGGCTTTTTAACGCCGGAGAACGACTTCACCAGTTGCTCCTTGAAAAATATTTGAAAGTATTGGGTTACGAAGTAATACTCCCTCAAAGAGAGGCGCTTAAAGCGTTTGATGGAAAAAGCTTCAATACCAAAGCTATAGCTGAAAGTTGCAGGATTGCTTGTTCAAGCCCTCAAAATATTTTTGTCGGTAATGCTGACGGACCTGATTCCGATAGCGGTACTTGCGTTGAATATGGAATGGCTATTACATCTATCGGTAAAGCTATCATTTATCGTACAGATTTTCGAACTGAGCTGGAAAAGGAACTCGGTATAAACGCGATGCTTAGAGGTAATGGAACGACTTTAATCTATTTGCCGTGTTTTTTTACCAAGCTTGATCAAGTCGGCGTTTATTATAGAGAATTAGCTAAAAAAATCCACGAAGCAATTTTAAACCTTTAGTTTTTAAACCGCATAATATAAACATGCGGCTTTTTTTGTTTTTTTTATTGCCTTGGCGAATATGTTTAATCCAAAACCTCAGTTTTTAAGGCCGGTTCGGTATTCGCTTGGATCACATTAAAACGCAAACGGCCGATGAGTTTGTGGTCGGATGTTTCCACGTTTACGCGCCATTCGCCGGGGGCGATATTTTTTTATATTCCAATGAGATATTTAATTTTCATGTTATCGTTGACAAATTAGCAAAGATGCACTAATCTACATAGGTTCACTTAAATAAAAAGTGATAAAAGGGAGCGTAATGCACATTACAATTAAAAATCAAAAAATGGGGAATCTAATAGGTTTCTTTCGTATCGACACGGGAATAAAAGATAAAATAAGGACAAAGTGATAATTAATGACAAGAAAAAGATTTGAACAAACTGTAAAATCAACAACAGCGGAAGAAATCATAAAATTTGCAGGATTAGCGATATTAATTCTGATTGCCACAAGCTTTTCCGCTCAAGCAGCATTGTATCCCGAAGCAAAAGCAATCGTGCTCTCGGAAGACAGTAATATCGCGGTAACTTTTGAAGGATCAGACGCCGGATATAATAATTTGTTCGGCTTGTATGACCCAGCTTATCGAGAATTATTCTGGGGGCATTCAACAATTCCAGGAACAAAGATTGATATTGGGACATTCTCGAAGTACACTGAGCTGGTTTTCTTCATAAAAAGTCCGGACGGCACTTTCTTAAGCGGACCAGCATCAAGAAATCCTGATAATACGGTGCATGCGGCCATTACCGACATAAATTCCCAAACATTGAGAATGGGATTTGAAGATATGTGGAATGGCGGAGATCGCGATTATAATGATATTACGGCTTTAGTAACCGGCAATCTCTATCTTATTCCTTCAAATCCGTCAAAGCCGGATTTTATTATTATGCCGGGAGATATTACTTTCAGCAATAATAATCCTACCGAAGGAGATATTATAGAAATTCAGGCGAGCATTCGTAATTTCGGCAGTTCTGTAAGTTCCGATGTAACTTTGGATTTTTACGATGGTAATCCTGACACTGGCAGCGAGCTCATACTTTCGTCGGTGATACACGGAATCAATAAAGAGGAAAATGTAGTTAAATCCATTGCGTGGGACACAGCCGGAGAAGTTGGTATACATAATATATATGTAAAAATTGATCCGGATAATCTAATCGATGAATCCAAAGAGGATAACAATAAAGCAAGCCAGAAAATTACCATTGAATCAACTCCTGACAAACCATCCGAATTAAGCCAATTCAAATCCGACGGAACCACTGTAATAACTACAGGTTATACGACAAACGTAAGAACCGTTGTATTTAAAGGTGCAATAAGTGATTCAGACAAAGATCAAGTGAAGCTGCAAATAGAACTGAGACGGCTGGATGAATACGGAGGGCAATTCGATGAAACCCAATCGGGAATAAAAGAAAGTATTCTTGTTCCAAGCGGGAGTGAAGTTGCTATCACAGTAAATGACTTGATAGATGCTGATTACCACTGGCGAGCAAGAGCAGTAGATGTAAATGGAAACAAAGGTCCATGGCAAGAGTTTGGAGGAAACGATATCTTAGCAGCTGACTTCGTGATTTATATGCCAGCGGCATTAATACCAGTCTTGCAATGGCCACTTAAAGAGAAGTCATATGTTAACGGTTTTGCGTTTGGTGATGATTGGATAGTTGAAAGTAAAAAAGGTTTAAAAGATTCAAAATGCGGTTCAGATTGGAAAAGTCATACAGGCGTAGACTTAAACGCGAAGCTCGGCGATGATGTCCTTGTTTCCTATGATGGCGTTGTTAAAGTAGTTTATAATGCCGGACTCGGATGGGCCGAAGGTATTGTAATTGAGCATACCGCTCCCGACAACAGTAAATTTACGACGACCTATATACATGTCAATGCTCTCGTAAAGGAAAAAGCCAAAGTAGCCAAAAAAGATAAAATTGCAACAATAGCGGATATTGATGGTTCGGATCATCTCCACTTTGGAGTTAGGAATAGCGGATACAGTAAATATGCCCAAAGAGGAGCTCTTCCCAAAAATAATCTGTATAAAGAACCAGGCAATCATTGCAAAACAGATCCTATATTTTCGGAGGAATATTTCATAGATCCGATGAAATTAAACTACGAATACAATTAAAGGAAAAACAAATCAATAATGCCCTATAGGAAGCAGGAGGATATTCTATAAGCTAAAAACAGTAAAATCTCTAAAATACAAAAATAAATCCCTGTCAAAAACTTGGCAGGGAATTTTTATCATTTTAAAGTCCACCATTACTTTGAGAGTCTAAATGTGGAAAGGGTTTTGATAACATTTGAATATGAATCGTCGGATGAAATAATCTCAAATATTAAATTATCGGTATTTAAAATAAAATGTAACGGTTCCGGACCGCCTTCTCCGCCCGTATAATCATAACTTTTCCATTCCATATTATCTATAGTAATTGTTTTAACTTCATCATTTTTTTTATAAACTTCTGAATTGTCAAAAAAATTTTGCATTTCTCGAGGCTGATTTTTATCAATTATATACAAAGAATAAAATATATCAGTATCAGTCTGGTTTTGTTTTAAAAAACTTACACCAAAAGGATTTTTTATAATCCCCATGTTAAAATTTTCAGCAACTGTCGTATCTTCCGGGTATTTTATTTCAAACCCATATTTTTCATTTGTATAAGTCTTCCACTCGGAAATATCAATACTCGGTGTTGGGGTCAATGCCGGACTTATTGATGGTACTATTGCAGTACTGGGAGTAGGTTTTACCGCTATCGGCGGGTTTTTTTTAAGCATAATAAAATAATATGTTATTACACCTAGGGCAACCAAAACCATTATACCTAAAATTACTTTTGTAGATACTATTTTATCATTAATCATAATATGTTTATTTTTTTATATTAAAATACTACCATAAAACACATTATTTAACAAGAACAATAAACAATTATTACTATCGGAACAAAATATTAAATCATAGAATTAAAAAAACAGGAGGAAATAAAAAATAAAGAATAAATCGAGTCAAATCAAATTAAGTCAAAATATTAAAAACGACCGGAGTTTTTCAAGACTTCGGATTTTTTTTGCTTGAAATGTCAAAAACATTTCATTTAGTCCAAAACCTCACTTTTTAAGGCCGGTTCGGAATCTACTCGGATCACGTTAAAACGCAAGCGGCCGATGACCTTGTGATCAGCGGTCTCCACATTCACGCGCCATTCGCCGAGCGCGATATTTTTTATAAAGGAATAAGTTTTATATCCTTCCTCGCGCCCGCCCGTGGTGACAAGATCAACTTTGTAAAATGTAGTCCACTGACCGGAAACGTCATCATATTTTTACCATAGATTATAATTGACAATAGTCTGTATATCTGATATATTAAAATATCTGATTTTGAGGAGTTGTACCCTAAAAACCTATGAAAAGTCGGATTAATGGAGAAAAGAACAAAAAAAGGAGGAAAGAAAATGTTTGACAGAGAAAGCTACGATATAATAGAAAAAATGCTGGCGAACGGATTGATCAGTAAATGGGAATTTGAAATTATTAAAAGGGTAAGCAGTGTGGACAATGCCCGAGAAATAATTTTAGGAATAATAAACCGGCAAACGACTGCGGTGCGGCAGTACTACAGTCATCAATCTAGTCTTACGAGGCTCATTGCAGACACCGGCAGAGTAAGAAAGATTGTCGGGATCAAAAAATGTAAAGACATAAAAAGAGTGCTTGCGGCCTGGGAAAGCCTGATAAATGAAACTGTTTATCCCGGAGAAAAAGAGGTAAGCATTGTTTTTGGCGAAAAAAACTATTACATGATTACGGGGTTTCTTAACTCGTACGGAATTCAGCAGGAGGAAGACAGGTTGACCATAAGGCCAAGAATAAAAAATATATTTATCCCGGAAGGATTATCGGATGAAATTCCCGATAATGTAATGCATTTTTTGCACGGAATTTCCGAGGCAAAAATTGTTTTCAGTCCGGAAGAATTTGTCGAAGAAGCGCTTAATACGACTGTGCTTTTCGGGGATATCAACCCTAAAAACGAAGAAGCCGTTAAGCTGCTTTGCGACCTTTTGGCGCGCGGGATTTTTACAATAGTTGACGAAGCTGCAAAACCGCAACTTGATTTCCTGATCACTTTAAAAAAAGCGATAGACGAAAGTCCGGTAGCGGATGGCGCGGGGGTAATTTGTTTTGACGGAGAGGTTTACGCGGAACCATTTAATCCGGATACTTTAATAGAAAATAAGGCACAACTATCAAACAGAGGACCTGCGGCGTGTCGGGGGGGAACGCTGGAAAACGCGATAAGAAGTATTTTTCCGGGAGGAAGAATCTTGAAATTGGGGTAATAATTTACCCATATCATATTGCGGGAATTGACTGCTGAACAGTTAAGACCCGTATTTTTTTTGGCCAAATTATGATCGTTGGCGCCGTATCTCTTGACCAAAATAAAAACCTGTTATAAAATTGATACAGTAACTACAAATCGTAGTTTATTATATTAACGAATTTAATAAACGCGGTTTTTCTTTTTCGATAATTATGATAAAAGTAGAAAGCTTGGTCAAAAAATACGGGGAAGTGGCGGCGCTCAATGGCGTTTCTTTTGAAATGAAAGAAGGCGAAGTTGTCGGAATTCTCGGGCCGAACGGCGCGGGCAAGACCACTCTTTTGAGGATTTTAGTCACTTTTCTTAAAGCGGATGACGGAGAGGTTTTGATCGATGGCTTGGATATAAGCGATTTCACCAATCACGAGAATATCAAAAGCAAGATCGGGTATCTTCCCGAACACGCTCCACTCTATGAGGATTTGACCGTAAGGGAATATTTGGAATTCGTCGGCAAGATGCAGGGCATTCCGGAGAACGATCTGGATGAAAGGATCTTGTATGTATTAAAAAAATGCGGGCTCAAGGAAAAGAAAAATTCCGAGATTTCCACTCTTTCCAAAGGCTATCGCCAGCGCACGGGGATCGCCCAGGCCTTGATCCACGATCCGAAAATCGTGATCCTGGACGAGCCGACTACGGGACTTGATCCCAATCAAAGGATCGAGATCAGGGATCTGATCAAAGAAATAGGCAAGTCAAAAACCGTAATACTTTCGAGCCATGTGTTGAGCGAGGTTCAGGCGACTTGCTCCAGGGTTTTGATCATCAATAAAGGGCGCATTGTGGCTGATGGCACGCCGGAAGATCTGATAAAAGAGGAAAAAGGAAAAACGATCATTAATATTGAAGTGGAAAAAATAACCCCTGAACTCATTGCCAAGCTTAAATCTCTCAACGGGGTTAAAAAAGTAAAGTCCGAAGGAAATAAAATAGTTGTTGAGACAAGCGTGGAAAATGATATCAGGAAAGATGTTGCGAGCCTGGTAGTCGGGGAAGGAGCCGGCCTTTTGGATTTCGTGCGCAAACAAACGGATCTCGAAGATGTGTTTATCAATCTAACCAAAAATTAATGAGCAGGGTTCTTACTTTGGTAAAAAAAGAGCTGAATTCTTATTTCATATCGCCTCTGGGTTATGTGGTGATCTCGGTATTTTTGGTTATCAGCGGATGGCTTTTTATTCAGACTTTTTTTCTTAGCGCGCAGGCCTCGATGAGGGAATTTTTTGACCTGTTGCCGGTTATTTTTATGTTTTTCTTGCCGGCCTCGACAATGGCGGCGTGGTCCGAGGAAAAGCGAAGCGGTACGATCGAAGTGCTGACCACTTTTCCGGTAAAAAGTTCCGAGTTGGTTCTGGCTAAATTTGTTTCAAGCTTTATTTTTCTCGCGGTAATGGTTTTGTTGACAGTAGCGATCCCAATGATGGTTTCTAGCTTGGGAACGCCGGACAAGGGAGTGATCTTTGCCGGTTATATCGGCTCGCTTTTGCTCGGGGCTTCTTATATCGCGGTGGGGCTTTGGGTTTCTTCCATAACCAAGAATCAGATCGTGTCTTTCATCCTTGCCGTGGTGATCATTTTCGGATTTTACATCGTCGGCAATTCTTTTATAATCGGTTCGCTGCCGATTGCGATCGCGAGCGTGGCAAAGTTTTTAAGTTTTAGCGCGCATTTCAATTCAATTTTGCGCGGCGTGATCTCTCTCGGGGACGTGGTTTATTATTTATCGGTCATCGCTTTCTTTTTATTCCTGAATGCCAGGGTAATTAGCTTAAGAAATTGGAAATAATCCAGGACTTATGCGTTTGGCGCATATTTTTGTCAAAATCTGTGTTTTGCGCTCAACTTACCATTAAGTAAGTTTCGTACAAAGCCTCGGTTTTTTCTCAATCTGCATTCAAACGCACAAGCCCTAAATCTATGAAATTAATAAACAAAAATATATTTGATCAATCGTTAAGCTCGGTGCTGCTCTTGCTGGCGCTTTTGATCGGCGTAAATATTTTAGTGGCGCAAAAATATATTTATCTGGATCTGACCCGGGAAAAAATCTATACGACGTCGGAGGCGACGAAAAATATTTTGAAAAATCTCACGAAAGACGTGAGCGTGAAATTCTATATTTCCAAAGATCTGCCGGTTGATCTGGCAAATGTAAAAACACAATTGGAAGATATAATGAATCAGTATCAGGATATTGCGGGCGCAAAGCTCGCGATCTCCTATGAAGCTCCCGAGAATAATCAGGAAAAAGTTACGGAACTGGCTCAAAAAGGAATTCCCCAAATGCAATTCAACGTGATCGCGAAGGATAAATATGAAGTGAAACAGGGATTTTTTGGCGCGGAGATCACTGCCGGCGAAGGGGATAAAGTGAACAAAGAAGCCATTCCTCTGATCCAGTCGGTTGCCAATATTGAATATGATTTTATTTTAGCCGTTTATTCCGTTTCGCGGGAAAGCAAAGAAAACCTGGCGTTTCTTTCGGGACACGGAGAAAAGCAGGTCGCGATCGCGGGACTGGAGAAGTATTATAACGTTTCTTCCGTAAAAATAATGAGCGCGGGGAGCAAAAAAGGATTTTATTATGAAAAAGCGCCGGCCAAGGAAGGCGAAAAATCCGAGCAAGTCTTTGTCAGTCCGAAGACTCTGATCATTGCCGGACCGGCGGCGGAAATAACCAAAGACGAGATCGCGGTGATAAATGATTACGTGAAAAACGGCGGGAATTTGATCGTTTTGGCGGAAGCCATAAACGTTGATACAAAAAATAATTTAACCGTCACGCCAATCAAAAATAATATAAACGAGTTGACCAAAAATTATGGCGTGACGATCAATGAAGACCTGATCCATGACCGGTATAATTCCAGTATTACTTACAGCCAGGGTTTTTTCACCGTGAGCAAGCCATATCCTTTTTTCGTCCGGGCGCAAAAAGAGAATTTTGGCGACAGCGCTTCGCTCGCGGGCCTTCAAGCGATAATATTCCCATGGGTGTCTTCTTTGACGCTCGCGGATAGCGCGGATTACTCTCCCAAAGCCCTGGTCACTTCAAGCGATCAATCCGATTCTGTTTCCGGCACTTTTACTTTATTGCCCGATGCCGCTCTGCCTGCTCCAAAAGGAGCGAAAAAAACCATCGTCGCTTTTGCGGCTCCGAAAGAAAAAGATTCAAAAAGCGGTTCGGTTTTTGTGGCGGGAGGCTCGTTTTTCGTCTTGCCTGATTTTATGGGAAATGCTCCCGACAATAAAACATTTTTTATGAATCTTATCGATTCGGTTTCCAATTCGGTCAATTTGTCTTCCATCCGCGCCAAAAGCATCACCGATCGGCCGATCAAAGACCTTAATGAATCGGAAAAAAATTATTGGAAATTCACTTCGATCTTCGGCGCCGCTTTGCTTCTTGATGTATACGGATTTTTCAGGATCATGAAGAGAAAAAAAGCGAATAAATAAGAAATTATTTTAACGGTCTTGACATTTACTTAATTTGTTATACATTTACTGTATTCTAAGGAGGTTTATGCAATGGGAGAATTTAGAACATTTAAAAAGATTAAAATAGAAGACGACAGAGAGGGAGAAACATACGCTGGTATCAGGCTTAGACCGGCTGCTGACGGAGATGGTTATTATGTGGAAAGTCTGGAAGATCATCTCAAAAACGCGTTTATAACAGAAGGAACATATCAGGCAATTTTGGCTGACGAAGAAGTTACCATACACATATAAGCAAAAGCTAAGATTTTAAGAATACTTTGCCACCAATGAGCTAAACAAAGCGAATGGTGGTTTTTTTTGGTTTAACAAAACTAAGCTGTAAATTAAAAAAGTATAATAAAAAACAAGGTTCAGTAATTATTCTGAACCTAAAAGACGAAATTGAAGTTTAAGGAATTTTTTCCACTTTTCCTATTCCCCATGCGTTGTCGCCGCCGCCCAAAATCATTAATTTTACTTTTTCTTTTTTGATTAGATTTTCAACCGCGGCAGTTATGCTATGCCATGACACTTTTTTCCCGGCGGTTTTTGCGAGAGAAGGAAGAAGGTCAAGTCTCGCTGGACCTCTAAGCAATTGTTCCTCATACAGCCATTTCATCAAAGCTTGGATATTTTCTTCGCTATTCACATCAGATTTTTTTTCCGGCATTTATTGTATACCTCCAATTAAAATTATATTATAACAAAATTAAAGCAGTGTCAATACAAGTTTTAGTATTTTAGCATTTACTAAATACGAGATTAGATACATTAAAAAAAACAGTGAATAATCGATTTCACTGTCGGGTAAATCCTTGCCGGATTAGAGCACCACGAATTCTTTTCTGCGATCCTCTTTTTTATAGTATTCTTCGGCGAGGTGCAGCAAGGCATAATAAGACTTTATTACATCTTCAAAAGTTCCTATAGAATCCCTGGGCCTGTTTCTGAACAGGGAGTTTTGGATAAATACGCCGAGATGTCTTGCGATATCCTGGAGAATCTGCGTTCCTTCGTCTTTTGGGAAGCCCGGGTTATCCCCACCCATATTTGTCCAAAGGTCGTGGATAAATTTTTTCAAGATCCACACTACAGAAACCAGTCTTGGATTTATTTTTCCGGCGAGGCCGAATGTGTCCGATCTATCCAGCACTTCTTGTAATTGGTAAAGCGCTTCAGTGGAATCATTGCCTCCTTTTGTTAGTTTTTTGGAAATTTTTTCCAAATTTTCTCGCAATTCTCTTTCTCTATTTCTCGCGATAGCCGCGTCGGTATCAATTGCCATTCTATGTTATTCCTCCTGCTTCAAGCATGAAGTATTTTTACTCTAGCAGATTTTGTGAAAATGTCAATAAGGAATCGCCATTTCAGCGGTTTTTAAATAAAACTCAAGAGCTTGCAGTGTTTGTACCCTTTACTTTTTCTTTTTAATCCTATAAACTGAATAATATAATAGGAGGTTTAAATATGAATAAAAAAGTAAGGCTTTGCAGCGCTTGTTTGCTGGGCGTAAATTGCAAATGGAACGGCAAGAATAACCGCAACGAGAAAGTCATCGAATTGGCGAAAAAAGAAATTTTAATTCCGGTTTGTCCGGAACAATTGGGCGGATTAGCCACGCCCAGGTATCCTTCGGAACAACGCGGGAAAAAAGTTTTTATGAAAGTTGATGAGCGTGGAGTTATGGAGGCTACCACTCACTTTAAAAAAGGCGCGGAAGAAGTTCTGAAAATCGCCGAGTTGCTAGGGATTAAAGAAGCGATTTTCAAGCAAAGAAGTCCTTCCTGCGGTTCAGGACAAATTTATGACGGATATTTTTCCGGTACAGTTGTAAAAGGCGACGGCATAACAACCGCTTTGCTTAAGAAACACGGAATTAAAGTTATTTCGGAGGAAGATTTATAAATTCTATAAAGCCGGATGCTCTTAACCAGGGCATTTTTTTTATCGCCAAAGCGGCGTTTTTTTGCTAGAGCAAGTTTAATAAACCCGTTGCATTGACATTTACGCAATTTAGTGTATAATTTTTATACTTAAGGAGGAATGTTAATGAAAGGAAAAGAGTATAAAGGATCAAAGACAAATTGTACACAGTGCGGGAAAAATTTTGTGCCGAGCGAAATAATCAGTGTAAGTAAAAAAGGAGAAACTTTTTGCCAAGGCAGTTGCGTAACGCTGCACGAGCGTAAAATCGGAAAAGAGGTTTCAACTGAAGCGATGATATTCGTTGGCGGCTAATTTTAACAGGATTTATCCTGTTTTTTATTTCGGCGTTTTTGCCGGCTTTAAAATTAGAATTTTTTTGTTTTTTTTGTTATACTGCGATTATATCTTTATTTTAGATTAGCATGCGAATAATCACAAAATCAAAAACAGGAAGACAGGCTGTCAGTTTGATAACGCTTATTTTATTTGGTTTTTTGGCTTCCGGAATGTCCTTGAAAATGAGTTTTACTTCCCAGGCGCCGGAAGGCAACTGGAGCGAGCCTTGGTATAATGATTGCGAAGAAGCCTCGATCGTGATAGTTGATAGTTTTTACAATAACAGAACTTTGACGAACGCGATCGCAAAAAAAGAAATATTAAGGATTTTTGCCATAAAAGAAAAAGCCTATGGCCGGAGCCTTGATGAGGGCGCGGAAAAGATCGTTGATCTGATAAATAATTTCTTAAACTGGAAAGCCCGAATCGTTGAAAATCCGACGATCGAGCAAATTAAAGACGAAATAGACAATGATCATCCTGTAATATTGCCGACAGACGGAAGAAAGCTGAACAATCGATATTTTACGACTTCTCACTATCATGTTTTTGTGATTTCCGGCTACGATGACGCTAAAAAAATGTTCATCGTGCAGGAGCCCGGCACTTATCGCGGACATAATTATCAATATTCTTATGCGACCATTGAAAAGGCCATGCGCGATTATAATTCCACCGATCTAAGCAAGGGCAGGCGAGTCGCGATTTTTACCAGTCCGGAAATAAAGAAGACAGACAGTAGTGACGAGAGTAAGAATGAGTTAAACAAGATAGATGAACCTGAAATTAAAATAAGTCCTACCCCAACCGAAATTAACAGCGATAATAGTTCCAATGGTGAAGAAGCTAAAAAAAATTATCCGCCAGCGGTTTCGGAAAAAAGCCACGAAAGCGGCAGCTTGGCAAAAACAATGGGGGATTATTGGGCTTATTTGGTTGAGTGGATCAGAGGCGCAATATTATAGAGGTTAAAGCATTTTAATAAAACCAATCGTATGTTTGCCAAAGATCGCGTTTCGCAAATAAATTGCATCGTGTTTAAAAAAGAAAACGGCGAGTATAAATTTTTGGTTCTCAAAAGGCGGGAAGATAGGGGAGGGTTTTGGCAGTCGGTGACCGGCGGAGTGCGGGAAAAGGAGAGCGAAATAAGCGCGCTTAAGAGGGAATTGAAAGAAGAGACTGGAATCGGCGAGTATCAAAAAATTATAAATTTAAAATATTCTTTTTCTTTTTCTTTGCCGCATTTGGGGGAGCTGGTGGAAAATGTTTACGCGGTGGAAGTGGGGCCGGACACTGAAATTGTCTTCAGCCCCGAACATACCGAATATCGCTGGGTGGATTTTAAAGAAGCGCTAAGCTTGTTAAAATATGATACCAGCAAGGAAGGTTTTCGGAAACTTTGGAAGATATTGGGAAGATAATTATAAATAATGAATTTAAAAATCCTCGTACAGTTTAGTGCGAGGTTTTTTAAAATAAACACTTTAAGCTTACTCAAATAAAACCGTGCTTAAATATCTTTCTCCGGTATCAGGCAAGATCACTACGATAGTTTTACCCTTACCTAATTCTTTGGCTTTTTGAAGCGCGATATACATTGCCGCGGCAGAACTCATTCCCGCTAAGATTCCTTCCTTCCTCGCCAGTTCGCGGCCGATCGCGTGAGTGGCCGGCACGGTTTCTTTGGGAATTTCGATTATTTCGTCAAAAGCGCCGGAATCAAAAAGTTGCGTCGGATTTAATTCTTTGGGGTTGCGGAGCCCTTGTATCGGCGCGCCCAGCGCGGGCATTACCGCTACGATTTTAATATTGGAGTTGTGTTCTTTCAATCGGCGCGAGATCCCGACTCCGGTGCCGGCAGTGCCGATGCTTACGACCACCATATCCAATTTTCCTTTGGTTTGTTCCCAGATCTCTTGGCCGGTCGTTTCATAATGCGCCTGGATATTGGCCGGGTTTTTGAATTGGTCGAGATTGATATATTTATCGGGATTTTCCGCCAGAAGTTTGTTTTTCACTTCCACCGCGCCGCCTGTGCCTTTTTCTCCCGGCGACAAGATCAATTCCGCGCCGTAAGCCTTGATCAATTTTCTTCTTTCAACGCTGACGGATTCGGGAATAACGATGGATATTTTGTATCCTTTGACGCCCGCGATCATCGACATGGCCACGCCGGTATTGCCGGAACTGGCTTCCAAGAGAATTTTATTTTTGTCGATTCTGCCGTGCTTTTCCGCGTCCTCGACGAGATACAGCGCCATGCGATCTTTCAGAGATCCGCCGATATTGTATTCTTCGAGTTTCGCCAAAATTTTGGCGTCGCCCCCCCCGGTTAATTTATTTATTTTTACCATCGGTGTTTTGCCGATGAGAGTCAAGATGTTTTTATGGATCATAATTTTATTTTATTAATTATTTAAAAAACAACCTTTGCGGTTGATTCTTTGGTCATTTTATTTTTCAGCGTTTGAAATTTATAGTTATTTGCGACATCCAAAAATCAACCTGTATTCCGGGTTTTGGCACGAACAGCGGGCAAATTGGCTTTCGGTTATTTTCATAGTTTTTATCTGTATTGATATTGTATACCGCTGTGGAAAATTTGTAAAGCTGAACATATGCGGTTTTTTTGTTTTTGTGGTATAATATAAATACTTTTTATCCACCGCGGATAATTTACCCCGTTAGAAGTTTTTTTAAACATTAAAATTAAATACAAATAAAAAACAGATCGTGTATAAAATATTTATTGCACGCAATAAAAACTTTTAACGGGGTTTAATAATTTTTTTAATAATATAAAAAAATATGTACAAAAGTATTAGGGGGAAAACAATTTTATTTGTCGCTATCTTAGTCGTAATGGCGCAAATGGTTTTTATGCTGGCGAAGAATGCCAGTTTTTCTTTGGCTCAAACGAGCGATATACCGCTTGCTCCGTTTGGCCTGGTGCTGGACGGTATGCCGACTTCCACTTCTATTCCGCTTAGATGGACTGATAATTCAACAACCGAAGACAAATTTAATATTGAAAGAAAATTAACCACAGCGAGTGTTTATGAGTTTCTTGCCCAAGTGGGTACAAGCATAACTACGTATACGGACACTACGGTAGCCGTGAGTATTTCCTATGATTACCGCGTTCAAGCATGCAAATCCGGCTGTTCCGATTATGCATATTTAACCGGTGTTAGTTCCGCTAGTGGATCTTCGCCTTCCTCGCCTTCTTCCGTGACCGCTTCGTCAACAACCGGAAAAATTATTGTTAGCTGGCCGTCATCGGCGTCAGCCGCAAAATACAGTATTTATAGAAAAACAGACGCAGGATCATACCAAATCTGGTATACAAATATAACCAGTCTTTATTATGAAGATATTTATCCCAATGTTGCTGCCGGCAGCGCTTATCAGTATAAAATATTCGGATGCGCCAGTGATGGCGCTACCTGCTCTGCGACGGGAACAGAATCAAATTCTGTAGCATATAGCGGAGGCGCGGTATCTTGTACGAGCTTAAGCTTAACTCTTAATGACGGGAAAACCGTTTATAACAACAGCGAATCTGTAAATTATACCTGGACTTGTCTTCCCGGCGGTTCTGCCAGTAATGTGTCCATGTGGCTTCAAAAACCTGACGGTTCATCGGTTAATTATAATTACGGCGGCGGCATCACCCAGACAATGGGTTTTGGCACTTCGAATTTAGCTTCCGGAACGCATATTCTTAAAGCTTGTTTTGATTCTACTTGCGCAACTGTTATTGCCAGCCAGACATTTACAATAACCGGCAATACTGCTACTCCAACCCCAACACCCACCCCAACTTATACGCCAAATTCTAATTCTACAGTTCCTTATCTCAACGCTTGGATTGATATGGTTCCTGATGCTTCAACTTATACTTATCCGGTTTTTATTAACGGAACAAAGAATGCCGGTGTCACTTCCAATTTTTCTTTCCCCACAGGCACATTAACTTTTTATTTATATAAATATTTTGCGTCCGGCGTTGTAGATTTTTCGGTAAATTATTATACTTCTACCGTTGGCAATATATCGTTGGTCTCCGGCAGTGAAGGCAAGAATTGGACAGGCACTATTAATGCCGCTAATTTACCCAATGCTTCTTATAAATTTTATGTTAAAGGCATATATAACGGAACAGATTACATAAGCAATCATGTTTATTTTGCTGTAAATAATTCGACTACTGCTACGCCTACGCCTACGGTAAATCCTGCCGCGCCTATTATCACGGTCGGTATTGATTCTGGTCCTACGGTCAATGGCATAATTAGCGGCACAAAAAATATTTGGGCCAACAGCAGCGCGCCATTGACCAGTTTAATTTTTAAATTTTACAATACTACCGTTAGTGCTTTGTCAACGTATGCCGTTACCGGTTATCCCTTAAAAACCACTGCTCCTGATTCTTTTGGTAACTATAATTATTGGCTAGGAATTTTGGACACTGCTAAACTAAAGGATGGCAGTTATAAACTTTTTACCCAAATAACATATAACGGCAAATCTTACGAGAATGGCGCAGCTTTTTATTTTAATATAAACAACTCGGTTTCAGGTATCACTGCCGCTCCTAATGTTTCTCCGGCGCCAAATACATCGCCTTACCCAGCTTCTCTCGAGCCTAAGATTTCTCTGCTTTTTTCACCGCTTCCTTTGGCTACTTTAAATCCCAATGCAACTCCCGGCATAATTTTTATTCCGCTTGAATGCCAGCAAAAAGGATATACAACATCCGAAGCTTGCCAGAAATATTTTCAAACTCCCCGGCCGTGCAGAGAAGCTAATATTTTAGATCAAGCGAAGTGCCAGGAATTTATGTTCAGATCCGCTATGCCTGAAATATGCCGCCAAAAAGGAGCGACAACGCAGGAAGAATGCGCAAAAATTATTTTATTGAATTCTCTTCCGCAAGCATGCAAAGACGCCAATATTGTTGACGAGGCCGGGTGCGTTAGCTTTTTAAACGCGAGGACTTTTTTGACCGCCGAGTGCAAAGAAGCCGGTATTTTCGATTTTTCAGCTTGCGGCAAATATATGGCGGAAAAATTTATGCCGAAGGAGTGCGTTGACGCGGGAGCCAAAAGCAAAGAAGACTGCGATTATATAATGAGAAACAAATACGGCAATATTGTGAAAGCCACGGCGGTGGATATAAAGCCGGTTTATCAACAGCTCGCGAGCGGCGTTTCCGAAGAGTGCCGGCAAAAAGAAATTATCGATCCCGCTTCTTGCGAGAAAGAAATGATAAAAAAATATCTGCCGAAAGACTGCCAGGCGGCGAATATTACGACCAAGGCGGACTGCGAAAAGTTTTTATTCGAAAAAAACGCCCCGAAAGAATGTCTGGATGCGAAGATTTCCAATTCCAAAGAGTGCGAGAATTTTATGTTCAAAAGAAACGCGCCGCAGGATTGCGTTGACGCCGGAATGACGACCCAAGAGATGTGCAATAAATATATTTTTGGAAAATACGCGAATGCGGGGAATACCCCCTCGGATAAATTCCCCATAGAATGCCAGAAAGCCGGCGTAAAAACTTCGCTTGAATGCGATAAAGTAATGAAGCAAAAATATTTGCCGGAAAGTTGCAAAGCTCAAGGGTTGACCAATGAGGCTGATTGCTCCGTTTATATCAATCAAAAAAGCATGCCGAAAAAATGCCAGGCGGAGGGCGCAACGAACGACAAAGACTGCAATAAAATTCTTTTCAAAAAATTTGCTCCCGCGGAATGCAAGAAGGCGGGCATTGAAGGCGAGAAAGAGTGCAAGGATTATTTATTCAATCTTTATGCTCCTAAAACAACATGCCAAGGCTTGGATGACTGGCAGTGCAAAAATACTATAAAAGAAGATCATCTTGGAGCTATTAGCGCTAAGCAGGTTGAATACACAAAAATAAAAGACAATATCACTTCTTTGGCCGGAGGCGGCGCGGTCAGTTCGGAAGATCTAAGAAAAAAAATGGACGATTCGGGGAAAATAATTCCGATCAAGGATAATAATGCCAGCCTTAAGATCGTAAAAACGGAAGAAAATTTGGTTTTGAATGAAGATAATGATCTGATTCAGACGGCTTCAGCCGCGGTGATGGTGGATAGCGACAACGACGGTTTGCCGGATGATATGGAGCATAGAATCGGCACTGATCCTAATAATCCTGATTCGGATAAAGATGGTTTTAGCGATGGGGATGAAGTAAAAGCCGGTTTTAATCCTCTCGGCGAAGGAAAAATTGAAAAGGGAAAAATCGCGCCGATCGATGAAGCGATACTGAACGATCAAACTTTAAGCCATCCGAAAGCAGCCGGCACCCAGTCCGATAAATATTCTTTTGACCAAGTTTCCAATGTCGAAACCGGCAAAGGCAAAACCGCTGGCGCGAAATATGTTTTTGCGGGCAAGGCTGACAATGATTCGGTGGTAACGCTGTATATTTATTCCGATTTGCCGATAGTGGTAACCGCTAAAACCGATAAATACGGAAACTGGAATTATGAATTTAATAAATCGCTGATGGACGGAGAACATGAAGCTTATGTGGTTCTGAATGATAATACCGGCAAAGTGGTTACCAGGAGCCGGGTAATGAGCTTCTTTATTAAAGAAGCCAAAGCTGTTTCGATTAAAGATTTTATTTCTCCCGCCAGCGTTGCTCCCCTGAAA
This sequence comes from bacterium, assembly GCA_030693205.1. Taxonomy (NCBI): domain Bacteria; species bacterium. The sequence goes on along the minus strand of JAUYBG010000011.1, from coordinate 3,845 downwards.
GAATCGGAAAAATCCATGAATAATTATATTTTTCTTACCGCGGGGATTATTCTTGCGGGATTGATCATATTTATCGTTTTTATTCTTGTTCAAAAAAAGAGAGATCAGTTGCCGAAGGTGTAGATATTGTCATTGCGAGGAGCGAAGCGATCCTTCGACATACTCGGGATAAACTCCGCAATCTATAATCGAGACGAGAGATTGCTTCGCTCTTTCCAATCGCTCGCAATGACAGACAAAAGGCATTTTGTAATTTATGAGAAGCATTATAATATGAAACCCGTTAGAAACTAAGACGGCATTGTTCTGGCGCGGTTTTCTAAAATAGTATAGGTATGAAATTTTTCAACGGGTTTAATTTTAGGGAATTTATCACAAAGAACAAGGAAACTGTTCAGATAATTTACGGCGTATTTTTGATCATTCTTATTCCCGCGTTAATAGCTTACAACACCTATAGCAATGTTATAAATTTTAGCGAGAACTTGGATACTACTTTGCAAAGAGAGCAAGTAACAGTAGGCCGCCTGATTCGGTCTATGGTCGGACAGGATCTGGGCGATCAAGAATTGTTGCAAAAAGCGATCGATAAAATGTCGGCTGAAGATACCGATCTAAAAGAGCTGTCTATACTTATTCCCGATGAAGATAATTTTAAAACCATCGCTTCTTCGAAAAAAGAAGATATCGGGAAAAGCGTGAATTTTTATTTTTATACTCTGGCCTGGTCTTTGAAAGACGACGAGTCGATCGCTACCGATTCTTTGCAATTGGCGACTACTGCTGAAGGCAAAAGTTTTATTGAGGGATTTTCAGTCGAAGACAGATTCTGGCTGGTGGCAATGCCGATGAAGGGGATCTCTGACAAAAAAGAGGCGCTGCTCGCAATGAAAATTTCGTCAAAATTGATAGACGATAACGCGAAAGATATCAGAGACGCTTCGTTCTATCTGCTTTTCATAACAATTATTGCAGTGATCATATTTTTGGCGTTTACCGTCCGAATCTGGGATTACGCGATTTTGTATCGGAAAATAAAAGAGGTTGATCAGATGAAAGATGAATTTATTTCGATCGCTTCTCATGAATTAAGGACTCCATTGACCGTTACCAAAGGCTATCTTTCGATGATCCTGGAGGGAACATTTGGTAAGATAGAAAATCCGGAAATTGAGAAAGCTTTGAATACGGCGGCTAAGTCCAATAATCGGCTGGAAGGGCTGGTGGAAGATTTATTGAATGTTTCCCGCATTGAGCAAGGCCGGTTTCCGGTGGCGATGGCGCCAGTAGAATTGGAACCGATCATCCGCGATATAGTGTCGCAGTTGAAAGTCAATGCCGATGAAAAAAAATTGATACTGGAATACTCACAGCCGGATAAAAAACTTCCTTTGGTTTCGGCGGATTCGGAGAGATTGAGGCAAGTGTTGATAAATCTGATCGGCAATTCGGTAAAATATACTGAAAAAGGAAGCGTAAAGGTTACAACTATGGTGAAGAATAATTTAGTGGAAATTAAAGTTGTCGACACTGGTATCGGTATGTCCGGCGAGGAGCAAAAGCATCTTTTTGAAAAATTCTATCGGGTGCAGAACGAAAAAACCGGCAAGATCGTCGGAACCGGCTTGGGGCTTTGGATCACTAAGCAGATCATTGAGTTGATGAAAGGATCAATTACTTTAGAAAGCATGGAAGGCGTCGGCACTCAAGTTACGGTTAAGTTGCAGGCAGTTAAATAGCAGTGGATAAATAATAATTTTTTCTTTGCAGCCATTTTATTTTCGTGCTATAATGTTATTAAAGATAAATTTTCAATTTTCAAGCACCAATTTTCAATTCACCCTGTTAAATAAAATCTCCGTCAGATTTTAGACTACGAACAGTCTATTTAACAGGGTAAAATCCCAATGAATCAATTTCCAAACGATAAAAAAGCATATGATTTGGAAGAAAGAACTGCCATATTTGGTGAGAGCGTGATTGATCTAATGAAAAAAATACCAAAGGATTTAATTAATCAAAGATTAATTCCTCAGCTAGTGGCTTCCGGCGGATCTTTGGGTGCTAATTATTGTGAAGCTAATGAAGCAGAGAGTAAAAAAGATTTCCAGCATAAAATTGGTATCTGTAAAAAAGAAACCAAGGAAACAAAGCATTGGTTGAGATTATTGGCTAGGGCAAACCCTGATTTTAGTGAAGAGTTTAGAAAATTATGGTCAGAAGCTCAAGAGCTATTACTGATATTTTCCAAGATACTAACATCTAGCAGAGTTTGAAAATTAAAATATTGGAGCTTCATTGTAAATTGAAAATTGATGCTTGAAAATTATAATAATTTTTTATTATTTTAAATTGACCCCCTATGTCTTTTTATCAAAATCTTCTCGATAAAATATCTCTTCTCGAACGCCAGACCAGCGACAGAGATTTGCAAAAATCTCATATGCCCTGGTATCTTAATTCTCCCAAGGGAGGCAAAGCTCGCCTTCCTTGGTATGTTTACGCCGAAGATCTTCCCGGCAAGCTGAAACTCCGATATTACAAAACCCTCCTGGCTCTTACCCGGATCTGGATGATCATCAAGGGAGTCCCTTCCTCGAATTTCTGGATTTTCACTCAAGCCGGCAAGGACGGCATCTATATTTGCAATTATTCTTATTGCTATTACAAAGGCTATCACAAAAACACCAAATGGAAATTTCTCACTATGGTAACCTCTGCCACGATCATTGTTTCCTTGATCGTGGCTTTAATATTTCCGGGCGAGCCCAGAGCGATGGCGGCAGTGCATCCTTGGGTTCAAACCAACTGGAGCACGGAAGACGCCAATGCCGTAGCCACTGACACGGCCCAAAGAGTCAATGAAATTCCTTGGACTAAATATTCCGCGAAAACTCCTTCAGTCGCCGGCTCGGCTTCGGATGTTAAGCTGAATACTGTTATTGACAGCTGGACTCAGACAAGCTGGATCGGATCCGGCAGCGCCAGCACAGCGAGCCATGCGAACGCTAATCAGACCAATTGGACGGATTATTCTTCCAAAGATACTTCTGTCAGCTTGGACATCGCCGGAGAGATCAGCACTTCAGCTTCGAGCGGCGGGCCGACAATTCCATGGACTCAGCCGACTACTACTAATTTTTCCGCTGCCGGCTATTCAATTAATACAACTTCGGGAAATCTTTCCATCAGCGGATCCGGCGCGGGCGAGAGTTTGGTGACTTGCGATTATAATCACGGCGGAGTCAGCTGGACTCCGACTAATGGCGATGCTTGGGACTTGGATGCTTCCGCCAATATCGGCATTGCCGGAGTGCATTGCAATATCAATGTTTTTACCGTAGCGGCCGGCACGACTTATGTTTACGGTTATGACGGAACAAGTTATGGCAAATTAATCGTTTACGCCGCGAGTTCCACGATCACCGGAACATTAAGCGCGGATGGCAAAGGCTATGCGGGTGTTTATCAAGCCAGCGGTTCCGGTACCGGCGGCGGTAATGGTGGTCTGGGTACTGTTGGTGCAGGCGGCGGCGGCGCTGCTTATGGAGGAAATGGTGGTAATGGCTGGGGGTCTAATACAAGTTACGCCGGCAGCACTATTGTTTATGGTTCAGCTACTCAACCTACTGAGTTGGGCTCAGCAGGAGGCGGGACATCTTTGACTACCGGCGGTAATGGCGGCGGCGCGGTAAAATTGATAGTTTCCGGCACCCTCACTCTAGATGGTTCTATTGTTGCCAAAGGCGGCAATGGAAATACAAATAGCACTAGTAAAAGCGCCGGCGGCGGCGCAGGCGGAAGTATCTGGATTGATGCTCTCAGTATAGCAGGCACAACCGGCT